>JAZUIK010000059.1:0-8274 GCA_045642205.1 Bianqueaceae bacterium | reverse complement strand
AAAAGTGTTGTGGTCATTGGCTGCGGCAGAACTGATGCGGGAGTCCATGCGAAGGGCTATGTCGCCAATGCGCATCTGGAGACAAAAATGTCCGCAGAGGCAGTCAGGGACTATATGAACCGTTATCTGCCGGAGGATATTGGGGTCAAGGAAGTCAAAGTTGTTTCTGAGCGCTTTCATGCTCGATACAATGCCATGGGTAAGACCTATTGCTATACCTTCTATGTGGGTGATTTTAAGCCGGTCTTTAATCGTAAATATGTTTGTGTGCTGGATCGGGTTCCGGATATCGAGGCCATGAAGACGGCAGCCTCCTATCTGGTAGGGGAGCATGATTTTAAGTCTTTCTGTGGTAATCCCAAAATGAAAAAGTCCACCGTGCGTGTTGTGGATAAGATCGACATTGATCTGTCCGGGTCTTACCTGAATATCACGTATCATGGAAAGGGATTCCTCCAGTATATGTGCCGTATCCTGACCGGAACCTTGATGGAAGTGGGCCTGGGCGAAAGAGACCCTCACAGTATGGAGGCTCTGTTAAATGCCAAAGACAGACGCCTTGCAGGTGTCACAGCAGAACCTCAGGGTCTGTGTCTGTTAAAGGTCGATTACGCCAGTACGATAGAGTAAACAGGAAGGTTTCTTGGTAGAATCTTACATTGTGTTTGTCATAGTGCACTGATATAATCGTACATGCTCAGCCAATGAAGGAGTTATTCTTCTGAATTGGGGAGAAGGGAATAAATATGAACCATATTCCCGGAGGTGTTACCTTGCCTAACCACCTCTGATAAAAACAAGGAGTTCTTAAAATGAACAAAATTAAACAGCTATTTACGGAGATCAAGCTTCTCCAGCGCAGTATCCCATCCACCGTTTTAGCCTTATTCGTCCTGTCTGTTGTGGCGATGAACCTTCTGGCTAATAAGAGTATGACGATCCCTTCGGATTACTTAGCGGTTGATTGCGGGATACTTTTTTCATGGCTGACATTTCTGCTGATGGATATGATGGTCAAGCGTTTTGGTCCCAGAGCATCCACTCTGGTATCCATTTATGCGCTGGCAATCAATCTGTTCATGGCTTTGATGCTGTTTCTTGGCGGTGCGATCCCCGGAAGCTGGGGAGAGTCCTTTGTTGAGTCACAAGAACAGTCTGCAGCTATCAACATAGCACTGGACAATACCTTCCGTGGTACATGGTATGTACTGCTTGGTTCTTCCATTGCCTTCCTGGTATCGGCAGTTGCTAACAACTGGGTTAACTGGGGTATCGGAAAGATGCAGCAGAAAGCGAAAAAGACCGAAGGATTCGGAAGCTTTGCGCTTCGTTCCTATGTATCTACTTTTATTTCTCAGTTTGTAGACAATATTACCTTTGCTCTGTTTGTCTCCTTACACTTCTTTGGATGGACCTTAACTCAGTGCATCGTCTGTGCGCTGACCGGTGCGGTCCTGGAACTTCTGTGTGAAGTTATCTTCTCTCCCGTCGGCTTTGTAGTTTCGAAAAAGTGGGAAAAGGAAAATGTGGGACATGAATATCTCGACTACGCAAAAGAGCAGGGATATCTGCAGTAAATCATTACTGTCCGTTTGTTTGTGAAGTTCGTTTGTATGAGGTAGCTTATGAAAGTTTTGGTCACCGGCAGTTCCAGAGGCATTGGCAAGGCAATCTGTGAACTGTTCCTGGAAAGAGGACATCATGTTGTGGGTATGGATATTCAAAAGAGTACCATAGACCATCCCAATTATTCTCACCTGGTCCATGACATTGCGGATCGGGATTATCCTGAGATCGATGGGATCGAAGTTTTGGTCAATAATGCCGGAATGCAGGCTATGACAGAAGAGGACATCCATATTAATCTGACGGCCACTATTGCACTGACGGAGCATTATGCTTTCCACGAGGGGATCAAGGCAGTCATCAATATTTCTTCTGCTTCCGCTGTGACGGGTTCAGAGTTCCCTCATTATGCAGCAGCAAAGGGCGGATTAAATGCCTACACGAAAAATATAGCACTTCGCCTGGCTCCCTACGGAGCAACGGCGAATGGCCTCTGCCCGGGCGGCGTTATCACTGAACTCAATCAGCATATTCTGGAGGATGAAAACCTGTATGAGCAGGTTCTGAATGAAGCTCTTTTGCATCGCTGGGCAGAGCCGGAAGAGATTGCTGAGTGGACCTATTTCCTTGCGGTGATCAATAAAGCGATGACCGGAGAAAACCTCTTGATCGATAATGGTGAGGCACTGAAATCCAACTTCATCTGGTAAACACATACGAAAGCCCCGAAGATAGAGATCTTCGGGGCTTTCGTGTTTTTTCACAAGGGCTATCAAGGCGGATAATTGAATAGACAGGCGAAATACCAAAGGTTATTTCTCTGACAGAGCGGTGTATTGAAAGAGCAAAAAGGACTACAATACATTCATTCCCAAATGAAAGAAATGGAGGTGGATGAAATGTTTGGTATGATTCTTTTTGTGATCTTAATGTTCGCAGTTTTCGGAAAGCTGATCCGTCTGTGTATCAAAGCAGCCTGGGGAATTACCAGAATCTGCTTCCGACTGATTTTTCTTCCGATTGTTCTGGTCGTCATGGCGATCGCCGGTCTGGTCTGGATCGCGATCCCGATCCTTTTGATCCTGGGTCTGGTGGCTATCTTCAACTGACCTTAAGACAGAATGACGAAGAAAATCATCTAAAAATACAGTGAAAGAGAGGTATTCAGAATGAATGAAAAGAAACTTTACAGAAGCACAGAAGATCGCAGGATCGCAGGCGTTTGCGGTGGCTTGGGTGAATACCTGAATGTAGACCCTACCATTATCCGTCTTCTTGCTGTATTGGCCGGACTTTTTTCGGGCATCGGATTGCTGATGTATATTGCTGCTGTACTGATCATTCCTAATGATCCCGGATATATCGACGGCATTGCAAATGAGATGAAAGAATAAGAAAACAAAAAAACGGAAGGTTCAAGCTGATTGCCATGAAACCTTCCGTTTTTTCTTTGAGAAAATGGATCAGAATTCCAGATTTCCGGTAGTTCTTGCGAAGGGAATGACGTCACGGATGTTGCCCATTCCGGTAACATACATGATCAAACGCTCGAAACCAAGACCGAATCCACCGTGCTTAACGGTGCCGTAACGGCGAAGATCCAGATACCACCAGTAATCTTCTTCCTTCATTCCGCGATCGGTGATGGCCTTGATCAGAAGGTCAAGACGCTCTTCTCTCTGGCTTCCGCCACAGAGCTCACCAACGCCGGGAACCAGAAGGTCGGCAGCAGCAACGGTCTTACCGTCGTCATTCAGACGCATATAGAATGCCTTGATATCCTTGGGATAATCGGTAACGAAAACAGGAGTTCCTTCGAAAGCAACTTCCGTCAGGTAACGCTCGTGCTCAGTCTGCAGATCGATACCCCACTCAGGCTTGTACTCAAATTCCTTACCGCTTGCCTGAAGGATCTCGATAGCATGGGTATAGGTGCAGCGAACGAAGTCCTTAGCC
Organism: Bianqueaceae bacterium; assembly: GCA_045642205.1. Lineage (GTDB taxonomy): Bacteria > Bacillota > Clostridia > Lachnospirales > Bianqueaceae > RUG760. The sequence goes on along the minus strand of JAZUIK010000059.1, from coordinate 4,752 downwards.
AGAATATTGTTGAGGCGCTCGATGAGGCCCTTGTCAACAAAGCTGTTGAAGAAGTTCAGCTCATCCTTGGCATGCTCCATAAGATACTTGACAACATACTTCAGCATATCCTCTTCCAGCTGGCAGACATCGGCAAGATCTGCAAAACAGATCTCAGGCTCCATCATCCAGAACTCAGCAGCGTGGCGAGCGGTGTTGGATTTCTCTGCACGGAAAGTGGGTCCGAAGGTATAGACATCACGGAAAGCCGTAGCGAAGGTCTCAGCATTGAGCTGACCGGAAACTGTCAGAGAAGCCATCTTTCCGAAGAAGTCCTCGGCGTAGTTGACCTTTCCGTCATCGGTCTTTTCCACATCGTTCAGATCCAGAGTGGTCAGCTGGAACATCTCGCCGGCACCCTCTGCGTCAGAACCGGTGACGATAGGAGTGTTGACATAGACGAAGCCGCGCTCTTCCTGGAAGAACTTATGGATCGCAAATGCAGCCAGAGAACGGACTCTGAAGACTGCCTGGAAGGTGTTGGTTCTGGGACGAAGGTGTCCGATCTCACGAAGGAACTCCATAGAGTGGCGCTTCTTCTGCAGCGGATAATCGCTGGGTGCCATTCCTTCGATGGTGACCTTGGAAGCCTGCAGCTCAAAGGGCTGCTTTGCATTGGGAGTCAGGACCAGAGTACCTTCAATAATCAGGGAAGAGCCAACGGTAATATGACTGATCTCGTCGAAATTATTGACGTTCTGAGCCTCGTATACAATCTGCAGGGTATTAAAGCAGGTTCCATCGTGCAGTGCGATGAAGCCCAGTGATTTGGAATCGCGATTCGTACGTACCCAACCGGTTACGGTGATAGCTTTATCAGCGTAGGCAGCGGGATCTTTGTACAGATCGCGGATCAGAACACAGTCCATGGTGCTCTCCTTTCTTTCGATATTAATTATTTCTTGGTGTCGTGCTGATGCAGCAGGACATCATGGTAACCGCCCTCAACGATGGAGGTTGCGGAAACAAGCGTCATCTTAGCCTTCTGCTGGAGCTCTTCGATGGTCAGAGCACCGCAGTTACACATGGTGTGGCGTACCTTGGACAGGGACAGAGCCACGTTATCCTTCAGCTTTCCGGCATAGGGAACATAGGAATCGACACCCTCTTCGAATGCCAGCTTCTTGTTGCCGCCCATGTCGTAGCGCTGCCAGTTGCGGGCACGGTTGGAACCTTCGCCCCAGTACTCCTTCATGTAGGAACCCTTGACCATAACGCGGTTGGAGGGGCTCTCATCGAAACGAGCAAAGTAACGGCCCAGCATGATGAAGTCAGATCCCATAGCCAGAGCCAGGGTCATATGATAATCGTAAACGATACCGCCATCGGAACAGATGGGAATGTAGATACCGGTCTCCTTGAAGTACTCATCACGAGCCTTGGCAACATCGATAACAGCACTTGCCTGTCCGCGTCCGATACCCTTCTGCTCACGGGTGATACAGATGGAACCGCCGCCGATACCGATCTTGATGAAGTCAGCACCAGCCTCAGCCAGGAAACGGAAGCCTTCACCGTCAACGACGTTTCCGGCACCGATCTTAACGGAATCACCATACTTTTCACGGACCCACTTCAGGGTCTCAGCCTGCCAGCAGGAGTAACCTTCGGAAGAGTCGATACAGAGAACATCTGCGCCTGCAGCAAGAAGAGCGGGGATACGCTCTGCGTAGTCACGGGTGTTGATACCGGCACCGACCATGTAGCGCTTCTCGGAATCCAGAAGTTCCAGGGGCTGTTCCTTATGCTGATCGTAGTCCTTACGGAATACGAAATACTTCAGATGCTGATCCTTGTCAACGATGGGTAGGGAGTTCAGTTTGTGATCCCAAATGATGTCATTAGCGACCTTCAGGGAAGTACCTTCCTCTGCATAGACCAGCTCGTTGAAGGGGGTCATGAACTCGGAGACGGGAGTATTAGGATCCATACGGGAGACGCGATAGTCACGGCTGGTAACGATACCAAGCAGCTTGCCGTTGGGAGTTCCGTCCTCGGTAACAGCCATGGTGCTGTGTCCGGTCTCTTCTTTCAAAGCCATGACCTGTGCCATGGTCATATCGGGAGTAAGGTTGGAATCGCTGGTAACGAAACCTGCCTTAGCACCTTTAACACGGGCAACCATAGCAGCCTCATCTTCGATGGTCTGAGAACCATAGATGAAGGACATACCACCTTCCATAGCAAGAGCAACAGCCAGCTTCTCACCGGAAACGGCCTGCATGATGGCGGAAACCAGAGGAATGTTCAAAGAGATAGGACATTCTTCCTGACCCTTACGATATTTAACCAGGGGAGTCTTCAGGCTGACATTACTGGGAATGCAGTCGGGAGAGCTGTAACCGGGTACAAGCAGATATTCACTGAAAGTGTGAGAAGGTTCCGGATAGTAGTAAGCCATAGTGTCTCCTTTTTTATATCTAGATGTGAATGGATAGTAAAAGAATTTCCAACTATTATATCAATCTGCAAGATTTCGGTCAATCTGTTTTAATGCGAAAGAGACCGCTAAAATACGGAGTTTTTAAGCAATTTCCACAAGGAAAGTGACAGGGGGACGGACGAGAGAAAAAACGAAGGTTTTCGGCACAGCTCCGTCCACTTGTCACAAAGAAAAATGGCGTAATTGAGCCAATGAATATATTTCTGTATGAAACAAAAAAGACAAAAATAGGTCAGGTTATAAAGCTCTGCGATAATTAAGCCATCGGGGATCACCAAATCCACATGGGTGAAATCTAATCTCCGTGCAGTCCGTGAACGATGAGATGGACATCGGTTCATGGGTAAGATGGCTTCGGAGGGTTACTCCGACCTTTAGGGACGATGGGGACAAACAAAAAATACATTTTCCGAAGTCATGTCCCGTCGTCCCATTTTTTTAGTCAACACCACGGATACAGAATGGAGTGCTCATGAAGAAACGACGCATTGTACTGGACCTGAAGGACACAGACTATAAACAGCATCTTCAGGAGTTTCTTTCCAAATATTACCCTGACACTTTTGAGACTATGGAACCTTCAGAAGAACCTTTTACAGAAGGGATCATCGATATCTGGGTCAGTGATCAGGAGATGAAGAACAGTGAGATCCCCTGCCTTACCACGTTGTATATGGCGGAGGAAGGCGGTATCGATCCTTATCGATCGGGACATGAGATCGTCCGGGATATGATGGTAGCCATCATCGAGAAGGAAAGGGAACTGGAAAAGGAACGCCTTCAGAAGATGGTAGAGGATGCAGAAGAAAAGTCACCGGTGTGGCTATACGATAACGAGGAGAACGGATCTGACGATACACAGAACACAGGGGAGGATGTGCAGATCCCTAAACGATGTTTCATGGTCTGCGCATCTGCCGGCGGGATCGGATGTTCCCTGGCAGGCAGAGCATTGGCAGAATGCATGGGTGACTTCGGAAGGACATTATATATAGAACTCAGCAGTACCACTGACTGGAAAACATATTTTGATTGTGACGAGACCGAGGGAGGACTTTCCGATCTGATCTACAGCTTTTTGTCGGAACCGCGAGAGATCTGGGAGGAGAGGATCGAGGAGTTTGCGGTCAAACAGACCTCCGGGATCTTTTTTGTTCGCAGCGTTTTGTATCCGGATGATCTCTGGACACTGGATAAGATGGAAACAGAAGGATTTATCGACGGGTTGCTCAGGCACTTTGATACGGTGGTCCTGGAAACGGGGAAATTGTGGCTTCCCTTCAGTTACTGTGCTCTATCCAGGGTCGACCGTTTGTGGATCATGATCCCTCAAGGAACAGATCCGGAAAGAGAGAGATTTCGTATCGTCCCCAGACAGTATGAGGGCGAACTCACACTATTGATGAGGGAAAAGGCTACAGCGGAAAAAAGTGAAAAGAATCCCCTGAAGGCAGGATTTACTTCCAGGATCTTCGCAGGAAAAAACCATACAGAAGAAAATGTGTACTGGATCCCCTGGATGAGAGAGACGGAAGAAGATAAAGGAAGATCCGGCAGGGAAGAGACAGAAAAGAACATGGTAAAGGAAGTCTTCCTTCCTGTGATCCGGGAGGCGGTGAGGCAGATGGGATAACCTTGGATCCGGAGTATCTGGAGATCAAAGAAAAGGTACTGGAGAGAGCTACGGACAGAGGGATCTATACGGAAGAGGGACTGAGAAATCTGATCCTTTCGACCTTAAGAGAGGAGAAAGAACTTACATTAAGTTTGAGAAAGAAGGCATGGATCGGTCGAAGATTATTTGATGCACTGTGCCGCATGGACATCCTGCAGCCCTTGCTGTCGGATGAAGCCATCACCGATATCATGGTCAATGGTCATGAACACATCTTCTATGTGAGAAACGGGCTCATGTGTTCTTACAAAGAGGTGTTTGAAAGTGAAAAACGTCTGGATGATCTGATCCAACAGATCGTTGGCAGTGTGAATCGAACGGTCAATGAAGCCAATCCCATTGTGGATGCCAGGATCGAAGCCGATGGTTCCAGATTAAATGTGGTCCTGCCTCCGGTCTCAAAAAACGGACCGATCCTGTCCTTTCGAAAGTTCCGAAAGGATCCGATCACCATGGAGGAGCTGATCCAAAGCGGAACAGCAACGGAAGAGATCGCTCTGTATCTGAAAAAAGCGGTGGAAGCGAGATGGAATATCTTTGTCTGCGGGGGCACTTCCTCGGGAAAGACTACCTTGCTCAACATCCTTTCTTCCTA
>JAZUIK010000058.1:0-6229 GCA_045642205.1 Bianqueaceae bacterium | reverse complement strand
TCTTAGGATCAGCATAGGGATTCTCAAACATTCCCTGCTGGAACAGTTCTGCCAAAGTTCTGCTGACAGCACGGTTGATGCTCTCATCGGTCAGGATTACGTCCTTGGGATCGATGCCTTCAGGTGCGGAATGATCATTGTAATAACCATTCTTTCCTCTCTCATATGCTTCCTTGCCCAGGGCATTGTCAAACATACCGCTGATCAGATCCACGCCGGACTGAGTCACTGCAAAGCCGATACGCTCTGCCTTATCCAAGGCTTCAACACCCCAGCACATGTTATGAACGATACCGGTATCGGAGTTGATGTAACCCTTGAAGCCCATCTGCTTTCTCAGCATACCATCGACATAGGCCTTATTGTATGCGAAGCCGTAGGGATCCATGGATGCGGGATTGCCTTCGCAGTCCGTCTGAGGAGCGCTCTTGGCAGCTGCAGGCTTGGAATAATAGGGCATGATGGATGCCGCATTATATTTCACCGCCGGCACAAAGGTAGGTACATGATACTTCTGCAGAGAACCGGGAGTTGCATATACATTCCACTGGCCTGCACTGTAATGGGGATCGAAGCCATTCTCTCTGGGACCGCCGCCGGGGAAATGCTTGACGGTCATACTGACGCCCTCAGGAACAACACCCTCTTCACTTCCCTGGATTCCGGGGACCAGATGTTCAAAGATCTCCGTGATCATGGCAGGATCCTCACCGAAGGTACCAAAGGTACGCTGCCATCTGGGATCCGTGACACAATCTGCCATGTACATATAGCCCTTCTTCAGTCCACAGGCATTCCATTCACGACGTACCGTATCCGCAAAGGTATCGATGATAGAAAGATCACCGGTTCCCTTGACAGCTGCTGCGATACCCAGTGTTCCGGGATAAGTAGCAAATACGCCGGCAGCATCGTTCATACCAAAGACAACTTCACCATTTTCATTACGGGAGTTGCTCATTGCCTGTACGGGCACAAAATGATCACACTCCTCAGCGATCTTCTGCAGCTGATTCAGGAAATCGGCCAGATCGGCAGGAGTAGGATTCTCTCTTAATATAATATGTCTTGTAAAACGTTCCTTTAAAAGGTCCGTGGTGCCGGGCAGGCTCTGAGAACCGAAGATGTTATCGGCAGCCTGTACCGGGGCTTCATCGACCAGACCGGTCTCATCGCCCTGAGGAATATGTCCGCTCATAGCCAGACGGGGGCTGGGGTACTTGGGTCCCATACGCCAGTCGGACGTGAAGAGCTGACCGATCTTCTCATCGACCGTCAGGGTTTCCACGTAGGCCTTTGCTCTTTCCTCGGGAGAGTTTCTCCAGTCATTGACCGTTGTCAGTTCTCCGGTGCCATCAATGTCCTTAAAGAACATCCCGTCTTTTTCGATCACGCGTCTTGAGACACTGCCGATAGAGGGTCCGTTGGCATTTTCATAGATCCTAACAAGATCTGATGCTTTCTGACTCATGTGTTTTCCTCCTAATCAAGGCATAATTTGCCTTCTATTTATGCATTCTACCACAAACTTGCATAAAATATGACGAATTTTTGTCAAAAAAGTAAAATATTTTATAAAATTCCCTTTTCAAAGGTTAAAAGTTTAGGTATGATATAAGTTATCCAAATGGGAGTGGACTGTACGGCAGAACAGTCTTTATCCCCAGACTATTCTCAAGGAGAATTCACTATGGAAAAGACCAGATCTCTTCCCGACAAGTTCTATGACAAGGACTACGAGAACAACGGTATCCATCGCGTTCCGCTTTGGCGTATCGGCGGTTTTGCTCTGAACAATACCGCAACTAATCTGTACCTTTGCATGATGAACCTGGTCGCTTACTACCTTACCGGTTGGGTAGGCGTCGGTGTTGTTCTTGCAGGTTCCTTCGCTACCATCATGCGTGTATGGGACGGTGTTACCGACCCCTTCGTAGGTATGATGGTCGACAAGACCAACGGACGTTTTGGTAAGAACCGTCCTTTCATGGTCATCGGTAACGTCATCCTGGCTGTTATGAGTTTCGTTATGTATCACGTTACTCATCTGCTGCCCATGGCTGCACGTCTTCCCTTCTTCTTCGTCATGGCTGCTATCTATTACCTTGGTTACACCTGCCAGTGTGTTGTTACCAAGTCTGCTCAGTCCGCTCTGACGAATGACCCCAAGCAGCGTCCTCTGTTCGCAGTTTTTGATGCTGTTTACAACACCGTTATGTTCACTGTCTTCCAGATGTTCAGTGCATCTCTGGCAGGCAAGTACGGCGGATTCCAGACTGACCCCGCTCTGTTCCATGAGCTGTGGTGGAAGCTGGCTCTGATCTCTGCATGCTTCACCGCTATCGCAGTTATCTCCATCGCTCCCAAGGATCGCAGTGAGTTCCTTGGTATCCAGAGCAAGAACCCCCAGAAGATCGGTCTCAAGGACTACTGGGATGTTATCAAGAACAACCGTGCTATCCAGATGCTGGTCGTTTCCGCATCTACCGATAAGCTGGCTTCTTCCGCTAAGACCTCTGCTGTTACCGTCGTTATGTTCGGTGTCGTTGCAGGCAACTACGCTCTGTCCGGTTCTCTGGCAGGCTTCACCTCCATCCCCGGCGTTATCCTGACCGTTCTGTGTATCGGTTCTCTGGCTACCATGCTTGGTCAGCGTAAGGGTATGATCATCGGTTCTGTCGGTGGTATCATCACCTGTGCTCTGGGCGGTGCTCTGTGGCTCTTCGGAGATCCCACTTCCATGAGCGGCGCTGATGGAACTCTTGTATTCAGCTTCTTCACCATCGCTTACATTGTTCTGACCGTTGCTCAGACTGCTCTTTGCAACCTGTCCGGTAACATTGTAATCCCCATGACTGCAGACGTTGCTGACTACGAAGTTTACCGTTCCGGTAAGTACGTTCCCGGTCTGATCGGAACCCTGTTCAGTTTTGTTGATAAGCTGATCTCTTCCGCAGCTCCCATGATCGCTTCTCTGATGTTTGCTGCTATCGGCTTCAAGGAGAAGATGCCTGATGTCGATACTCCTTACAGCCCCGCTCTTCGTAACGTTGGTGTATTCCTTATGTACGGCATCATGATCCTCGGTCTTGCTTGCAACCTCGTCGCTATGAAGTTCTATCCCCTTACCAAGGAAAAGATGGAATCCATCCAGGACGAGATCGCTGCTATCAAGGCAAAGGCAATGCGCGGCGAATAATCCATTCTTTGTGAGGTGTTTCATTGAGCGATAAGAATACGACGAACAATCCGTCTGTAAAAGAAGATAAGTATGTCGAGCCCATCGATCTGGCTCTGGCGGAAACGGAACTGGAAAATCTGAAAGCTGAACACGGCATCGAAGATGACCGTCAGCATGGATTTGTCTGGAACTTTATCGATCGTTCCCTCGATCGCAGAGAGAACCGTGAAAAAATCGCCATCAGTAAGAAAAAGTATCTTTGGCTCTGTCTGCTCGGTGCCTTCGGTGCCCATCGCTTTTATGCGAAGCAGTACATTACGGCTATCCTCTATCTGCTGACCTGTTGGAGTTGTTTCTCTGTCGCTATGACGATGATCGATGTAATGATCGTTGTCCCAATGAAACCTGATGAAAATGGAATGATTTATATGTAAATCAGATGATACTGCGGCTAAAGCCGCAGTATCATCTGAACACATATCTGAAAGGAAATCCTATGGATCAAGTATTTCAGTTTCTGTTCAATACCAATCATGAGATGCCCGACATCTGGACATTTATCGTCATTGCATTACTTGCCTATATGGTACCGTTGATCGCCAGGCGATATATGGCTTACAAGCAGCAGAAAAAAGATTCCTCTGCCGGGAATGCACATTCAGCTCAGGGGCAAAACAGAAAAAAACGCAAGTGATCTCTTTCCTTTTAAACAAAGCATCTGCCTTTACAGCATAGGGCTGGAAAGTCAGATGCTTTATTTTTTTGTCTTTCAATGGTACAATATTATTGCCCTACCTTTTGTATTCCATTAAAAAAAGGGGAATCTTTATGAAATGTGCAATCTACGGCGCCGGTTCTCTGGGAACCGTCCTTGGCGCATATATGACAAAGAACGGTGTTGATGTTGAACTTGTCAATCGAAACAAGGCCCATGTCGAAGCCCTGAACACCAATGGTGCCCATATCCAGGGAACCGTCGAAATGACAGTTCCTGTCAAAGCGATCCTTCCCGATGAAATGTCCGGTCTGTATGATGTCATCTTCCTGATGACTAAACAGCTCCAGAACAAGGAAGTTGTAACCTCCCTTAAGCCTTTTCTCAGCGAGCAGGGTGTTATAGTCACACTCCAGAATGGTCTGCCTGAGCCTTTGATCGCAGAGATCATCGGCGCGGATCATACTATGGGCTGTACCGTTGAATGGGGTGCTACGCTGGAAAAACCCGGTGTCGCTACCATGACCAGTTCTCCCGATTCTCTTTCCTTCCATCTTGGAAAGATGAAAGGGATCTCTTCCTCCCAGATGCAGATGGTTATCGATCTGCTGGAAAAGATGTGTCCCGTTGTCGTTGAAGATAACCTGATGGGTGCCCGTTGGTCCAAACTGCTGATCAATGCTACCTTCTCCGGTCTTGGAACCGTCATCGGAGGAACCTTCGGCGATGTCAGCGAGGATAAGGCTGTACGTAAATATGCTCTTCTTTGCATGAAGGAATGTATCGATGTTGCCAGAGCAGCCGGCGAGACCTTTGCTCCTGTTCAGGGTAAGGATATCACCAAGCTGTTCTACTATACCAATCCCATCAAGAAGGCTTTTGCTTTCTTCCTCATTCCCATCGCTATGAAGAAGCACCGTGCCATTGTTCCTTCCATGCTGCAGGATCTGCGCCACGGAAAACCCTGTGAGATCGACGCCATCAATGGTGTTGTCTGTGAATGGGGCCGCAAAGTCGGTGTTCCGACTCCTGTCAACGATCGTATCGTTAAGGTCGTCAAGATGGAGCAGAACGGCGAATTAGGATACAGCAAGGCAAATCTGGATCTGTTCAAGGATCTGAAATAATCCACAACAACTCCATATATAAAACCCTCAAGGGCTCCATAGACGCCTCGTTGCTTATGCAAATGTCGTCTATGGAGCCCTTGGGGGTTTCTATTCTAAGCCGTAGCTTACAGCGGTTATCTGTTTATATCGATGTGGTAATCTTCTGCACAGCGTTTGAGACCTTCCAGCACCTCGCTGAAATAGATTCCCTGGCTTCTTGCTTTGGAGCAGTCCATCCAGAGGTTATGTCTCGAAGGTGCATCTTTGACTATGGGTTCCTTACCGAGATACTTCAAAAACTCCTCTGTGATGGTTTTCATGGAGGAAGTGGTCTCACTGCCGAAATTATACACACCGCCTTCAGCCTTTAACAGAGCAGGCACCGCTTCAGAGACTTCCTTCACATAGGTGATGCCGCGGAACTGCTGAGAACTCTGTACAGGGATCTCTCCTTTTTCAATCTGTCCCAGCAGATTCAGGAAATAGTTACCCTTATAGGATACATTATCGTACATCCACTCAGCACGAAGAAGGATAGCGGTCGGATCGATATCCAGGACTCTTTGCTCCATTTCGATCTTTTCTTCCGCATACAGGTTACCCGGTTTTACAGTCTCTTCTTTGAAGGGGCCCTCTTCCTCCAGACCGGAATAGACCTGATCAGAGCTGAAACCGATCATCTTGATGCCGCAGGCTTTGGCTGCTCTTGCCAGATACACCGGCAGCAGAACATTTGCCTGATAGGAGCCTTCCGGATCCTCTGCACACTGTCCGATATCCGAGATCGCTGCCGTATGGAGGATCGCCTCCACACCGCTCTCTTCCAGCAATCTTCTGACTTCTTCTTCGGATGCGTTCCTCAAAGAAGGAGAAGCCACTGCTCCCTCGATATCCTGCATCAGTCTTCTTCCTACAAAACCGTTGGCTCCGGTAACTAAGATCTTCATCTGTATGTCCCCTTGATCATCTTAACAGCCAACTGAAAATGCTGTTTGCTCCATCACCCTGCACCATTGCCAGCATATGAGCCAGAATGACATCGTCTACATCATATTCCTCTACAAAAGAGGAAATATTCATGCGAGAGTAGGCTCTGAAATCCAGTACATAGACCTTATGATAATTCGCCATCAGGTAGGGTGCTATCGGATTACCACAGGAATCCTTAACGATGACACAGGTCTTGCCATCCGCTATATCGTTGTTTGTTGCCAGAGAAAGGGC
>JAZUIK010000057.1:0-4002 GCA_045642205.1 Bianqueaceae bacterium | reverse complement strand
GTCTGCCTTTGCCTCCGTGACACAGTGGCAAAGAGCGATCTTCTCTTCGTCCGTCAGGAAGCAGGTCTCAATGATGACCTTCAGAAGCTTACCAAGTCGGATCGTAGCCATGTCGTTCTGTGAGCCAAGGAGTTGAGTAGATTTCTTGTCTTCCTAAGACCGCTTGGCCTCCGACTTGATATAGTCTGCCTTTGCCTCCGTGACACAGTGGCAAAGAGCGATCTTCTCTTCGTCCGTCAGGAAGCAGGTCTCAATGATGACCTTCAGAAGCTTACCATGGCAAGCCTCCTTGACAGCTTTGATCTCTTCAGTAATGGCATCAAACTTACCTTCCTTGGCCCAGCCGATGTTGATGAGCATATCGATCTCATCCGCACCTTCCTTCACTGCCTCGGAAGCCTCAAAAGCTTTGACAGCGGTGGTGTTGTAACCGTTGGGGAATCCGATAACGGTACAGATGGCTAGCTTCTCACCTACATATTCCTTTGCCTGCTTCACAAAGCTCGGAGGAATACAGACAGAAGCTGTCTCATACTTCATACCGTCGTCACAGATTGCCTTGATCTGCTCCCAGGTAGAAGTCTGAGCCAGAAGTGTATGGTCACAATGAGAAAGGATCGTTTTCAGTTCCATGATATATCACCTCGTATATTTTTATTAGTTGGTTGTTTCGTCTTTGATCCAGGTAAGACCGTCAAATCCGTAGGGGACCATCTTATCCAGAGTCTCTACCACATAGTCATCCTCTGTGATACCAAGGATGACCTTAAAATCAGGATCACAGAACTCCAGCATGACCTGACGGCAGACACCACAGGGAGCACAGAGCTTATCCGGCTGCTTCTCCTTGGGAGCACCCACGATGGCAATAGCTTCAAATTCCGTTACGCCTTCGCTGACTGCCTTGAAGATGGCGGTTCTCTCTGCACAGATGGTAGGAGTATGGGTACTGCTCTCGATATTGCAGCCCGTAAAGACCTCTCCGTTTTTAGCGAGCAGCGCTGCGCCTACGGCGAAGCCGCTGTAAGGGCAATATGCCTTTTCTCTCATCTTCAGAGCAGTGGAGATCAGTTCTTTGATCTTTGCTGTTTCCATATATATCCTTCTTTCTTCTCCATTTTGGTCAGAGACGAGTGGTTCCCTTGAGTCATTACCAGGGATCCACTTCGTTCGCGTTTTCTTTCAGTTGCTTTGCCTTCGCCTCCGCCTCTTCGATCTTAAAGCGAACGGAAACGATGTAGGCGTCCTCCGTATCCTTCGGATCTTCACAGTCCTCAAAGTGACCGTAGGTAGTGGTCACGATGGTCTCATCCGGCAGGATCTCGATGGCAGGATAAGCACAGTCACCATGATAATAATTCTTCATGATGCGCAGGCGATACTGTCCTTCTCTTCCTTCGATGATATCTTCAAAAGTACCGACCCAGGCCACCCAGTCTCCCCAGGTGAGAGAGTCTCTGGAGGTATCTCTAAAGCTGATGAACAACCTTCCATCAGGCAGATATCTGGCACAGTGCCTGTCTCCTGTCAAAGAGGAAGGAAGTTCTACCGGTTCAGACCAGGTAGTTCCGTTATCTTTGGAGATCAGCATAAAGGAATTGCGCTTATGGGTATTCTCTCGAAGCAGAGTGATCAGTGTCTTTCCATCGGGAGAACGGACGATGGCAGGTTCACAGACCTGCTTGTCTCTCTCCGGATGGCAGATGGTCTCCGGCTCACTCCAGGTAAGACCCCCATCCTTGGACCTGACCTGATAGAGATGGAATCTGCGATCCTCATCCACTTTACCGGAGTAGCAGGTATGGATCTTTCTCCATACATCGCCTTCTCTTTCCTTGGTCTTCAGCCAGTGATCCACCGGCTCACCGAAGGTCTTTCCTCCATCCTCGGAATAATAGTGGATGTATTTGGTACGGGTATCGGGTCCTTCACCGGCAGCGAACACCTCTACTCTCTCCCGGATCCATCCCGGGGTAGATACTTTACCGATAAATCGTCCGTCATCGTGGAACATGGCGATATATTCACCCTTGCCCACTTCACAGATGTCACCCATGGCTACGACACCGCCGTAGTCTCCGATGGGCTGTAGTTCTGACCAGGTCTCACCCTGATCCTCTGAAACACTCATGCGGATCGGATACAATCCGGAGAACAGGATCAGTCTTTCTGTTCCTTCTTTATCCCAGACCTTATAGATGGTCGGAACCTCTAAGGATGTATGGAAGCTCTCAGGAACATTTAGTCTCTCGCTCCAGGTCTTTCCGCCATCCGTACTTTTCTTTAAAACAATGGAGCCAAAACCATGGCTCTTGGGATACACGATCAGGATCGTCTTCCCATCATCCAGCAGCACCGTGGTGGGATGTCCGATGTAGACACCTTTTTCTCTGTCCACCACCGTCTGCCATTCCTTCATAAAGGAAATATCCAACTGAGGGATATTCATGTCGTTTCCTCCAGAATAACCTATCTTAAAACTGCAGTACACTTGGGAGTTGCGAAGCAACTCTGTAGGACCGCCACGGATTTCGTCAAACAGATATCAGTAATCGGTCCGTTGAGCGGTACGTAATTTTGTCGACTTTGCTCTTGGGTTATCCCGGCACTCTTCCATGCTGGGACGGATCACGTCTCTGGAATAGGAACTGTAAATTCCTTCGTTATAGAGATACTTGAAGGACTTCTTTACCAGTCTGTCTTCTCCGCTATGGAAAGTAAGTACGGCTACCTTTCCACCCGGCTTAAGTACATTCGGGAGCTTTTCCAGAAACTCATAGAGGACTTCAAATTCAGAATTGATATCGATGCGCAGTGCCTGGAAACATCTGGCACAGGCTTTCTTGACCTCTTCCTTTCGCTCCTTCTGAGGAAGGAAGGAAAGTGCCTTCTCGATAACACGGCGAAACTGCAGCGTGGTCTCGATGGGCTGTCCTGCCTTCAGGAAGGACATGACCGTGTTGGCGATCTCTACGGCATAGGGTTCATCGGAGTTGGTGACGAAAAGCTCGATCATCTCGTCCTTGCTCAGTTCCTTTAATCTCTCGGAAGCAGGCACACCCTCCAGAGGGTTCAGTCTCAGATCCAGAGGGCCCTCCTGCTTATAGGAAAAGCCTCTCTCCGGATTGTCGATCTGCATGGAAGAAACACCAAGGTCTGCCAGGATAAAATCAAACTTGCCGTACTGCTCCGCTACCTTATCGATATTGCGGAAGTTCGTAAGGATCACAGAAAGGATATCCTCTCCGTATCCCATGGCCTGCAGTCTGGCTTTGGTCTTTTCGGATTCGATGGGATCCACATCCAGGGCACAGATATGTCCCTTTCCCTGAAGCTTCTCCAGCATCTTGGAGGTGTGGCCGCCATAACCTAAGGTGGCATCCAGTCCCTGCTGACCGCTCTGGATATCCAGATAGTCCAGGATTTCCTTCACCATGATAGAAACATGGGTACCGGCGGGGGTATTGCCCTTGCTCTTGACATGCTCGGCGATGTCGGTATATTTCTCCGGATTCAGTTCCTTATATTTCTCGTTAAACTTCTTCGGATACTTTCCGGAATAATGGGCTCTTCTCTTATGAGGTGTCTGTTCGCTCATATGACTCCTTTATTTAACCTCGTCCAGCACGTTGCCGAAACGATCGTAGATCACTTCACCGTTGCTAAGGACATAATTGCCTTCCATGATGGCACCTTTATATTCATTGATACTGTTCAGCTTCTTTTTAAAGATCGTGCCACCACCATAGAGCTTGCTGGCATGCATATCCGATCCAGCTGTCATGGGGAAACCATACTCTCTGGCATAGGCAATGGCTCTCACATCAAACCTTGGATTGGTATGACCGGTACTGTGAGAGTTGGAATGGGTGGCATTCACGCCTTCTACCGCGTCCACATCATAGGGGAACAGACGGATGGAAGGAATGTAGTGCTCTTCTCTGAAGGGATGGGCATGAACGACAAATCCATCAGCACCATGGATCAGCTCATACTGCTTCT
>JAZUIK010000056.1:0-8713 GCA_045642205.1 Bianqueaceae bacterium | reverse complement strand
CCCCCTGTCTTGCGACAGGGGGTGTCGGTTATAGCTTTATCTTAGGCTACATTGAGGGAAGTTTCGTTTGCGAAACTTCTTTCGATCGCGTTAGCGATCGATTTTACTCTTCGGGTGCATAAAGATCCTTCAGACGAAGCAGATGCTTGTAACGCTCGATAGAGGTCTGCTCTGCCTTTGCGAACAGCTTTTCTGCTCTCTCGGGGAAGGAACGGGTCAGAGAAGAGTAACGAGCCTCGTTCAGGATGAACGGACGGTAGTTCTCGCTCTGAGGAGCCTTGGAGTCGAGAGTGAAGGGATTCTTGCCCTCTGCCTTGAGTGCGGGGTTGTAACGGAACATGTTCCAGTAACCGCAATCAACAGCCTTCTTCATCTCGGACTGGCAGTTGGTCATACCACCCTTGATGGAGTGCATCTCACAGGGAGCGTAGCCGATGATCAGAGAAGGTCCGGGATAAGCTTCAGCTTCCTGGATTGCCTTCAGAGTCTGGTTGTTGTCAGCGCCCATAGCAACCTGAGCAACATAGACATAACCATAGCTCATAGCGATCTCAGACAGAGACTTCTTAGCGATTTCCTTACCAGCAGCTGCGAACTGAGCAACCTGACCGATATTGGAAGCCTTGGAAGCCTGTCCACCGGTGTTGGAGTAAACCTCGGTATCGAATACGAAGATGTTAACGTCTTCGCCGGAAGCGAGAACGTGGTCAACACCACCAAATCCGATATCGTATGCCCATCCGTCACCACCGAAGATCCATACGGACTTCTTGTTCAGGAATTCCTTGTTGTTAAGGATATCATTGCACTTCTCGCAGCCGCAGTTCTCTGCCTCAAGAGCAGCAACCAGAGCGTCAGAAGCAGCACTGTTGGTCTTACCGTCGTTAACAGTCTCAAGGTAGGTCTTAGCAGCAGCCATAACGGTCTCAGAAGCCTGACCAGCCTCAACGATTGCTTCAACGTCAGCGATCAGACGGTTACGAATAGCCTTCTGACCAAGGTACATACCAAAGCCGTGCTCAGCGTTATCCTCGAACAGGGAGTTAGCCCAAGCAGGACCCTGACCCTTCTTGTTAACGGTGTAGGGAGAAGTAGCTGCGGGACCACCCCAGATAGAGGAACATCCGGTAGCATTGGAAATATACATACGATCGCCGAACAGCTGAGTGATCAGACGAGCGTAAGAGGTCTCAGCACATCCTGCACAGGAGCCGGAGAACTCAAGCAGAGGCTGCTTGAACTGGCTTCCGATTGCATTCATAACTGCGGTAGTTTCGGGCTTCTCGGTAACGTTTGCAACCATGTAGTTGAAAACTTCCTGCTCTGCCATCTGGCTCTCGGTGGGAACCATGGTAAGAGACTTGGTGGGGCAGACGCCTACACAGACGCCACATCCCATACAGTCGAGAGGAGAAACAGCGAGGGTGTAAGCATATCCCTTAGCACCAGCGATCTTCTTCTCAGCGAACTTAGTCTGAGCGGGAGCAGCAGCCTTCTCATCCTCGCTGACAGCGAAGGGACGGATGGTAGCATGAGGACAAACGAATGCACACTTGTTACAGCCGACACAGGTAGCAGCATTCCACTCGGGAACGGTAACAGCAACACCGCGCTTCTCATATGCAGCAGCGCCGAGCTCGAAGGTACCGTCAGCGTGATCAACGAATGCAGAAACAGGCAGGCTGTCTCCATCCATCTTGTCAACGGGAGTAAGAATATTGTCAACCATCTTGACCAGCTTAGCGGGTCCTTCGGTAGTAGAAGCAGCAACAGCGTCAGTAGCATTAGCCCACTCAGCGGGTACATCGATCTTAACGTATGCGTTAGCACCAAGGTCGATAGCCTTCTCGTTCATCTGAACGATCTCGATACCCTTCTTCATGAACTTCTGTGCCTTCTCCTTCAGGTAGCCAATAGCCTCTTCCTGAGGAAGAACCTTGGACAGGGAGAAGAATGCGGACTGCAGAATGGTGTTGGTACGCTTGCCAAGTCCGATCTCAACAGCCATGTCGATAGCGTTTACAGTGTAAAGCTGGACATTGTTGTTAGCGATGTAGCGCTTGGTCTCAGCGTTCAGATGCTCGTTAAGTTCCTCAGCGGTCCACTGGCAGTTGATCAGGAATACTCCGCCGGGCTTAACGTCATTAACCATCTTGTATCCCTTAAGGATGTAAGAGGGGTTATGGCATGCAACGAAGTCTGCCTTGTTGATGTAGTAAGGAGACTTGATGGGCTTGTCACCGAAACGAAGGTGAGAAATGGTAACACCACCGGTCTTCTTGGAGTCATACTGGAAGTATGCCTGAACATACTTGTTGGTATGGTCACCGATAACCTTGATGGAGTCCTTATTAGCACCTACAGTACCGTCTCCGCCCAGACCCCAGAACTTGCACTCGATGGTGCCTTCTGCTGCGGTGTTGGGAGCAGGCTTCTCTTCCAGAGAGAGGTAGGTAACATCATCATTGATACCAAGAGTGAAACGATCCTTGGGCTGGTCCTTGGTCAGCTCTTCGTAGACAGCGAATACGCTTGCCGGAGGAGTATCCTTGGAACCAAGACCATAACGTCCGCCGATAACCTTGATGTCGGTCTTGCCAGCCTCGGTAAGAGCAGCAACAACATCCAGGAACAGGGGCTCACCAAGAGCACCGGGCTCCTTGGTACGGTCAAGAACAGCGATCTTCTTAGCGGTTGCGGGGATAGCTGCGATCAGCTTATCAGCGCAGAAAGGACGATTCAGACGAACCTTAACAAGTCCGACCTACTCACCCTTAGCGGTAAGGTAATCAATAACCTCTTCTGCTACGTCGTTGATGGAACCCATAGCGATGATAACACGCTCAGCGTCCTCAGCACCGTAGTAGTTGAACAGCTGGTAGTTGGTACCAAGCTTAGCATTGACCTTGCCCATGTACTCTTCTACGATTGCGGGAAGAGCATTGTAGTAGGGGTTGGAAGCCTCACGGTTCTGGAAGAAGATATCTCCGTTCTCATGAGAACCACGCATGGTGGGATGCTCAGGATTCAGAGCTCTCTTACGGAATGCTTCAACAGCATCCATATCGACCATTTCCTTCAGATCATCGTAATCCCAAACTTCGATCTTCTGGATCTCGTGAGAAGTACGGAAACCATCGAAGAAGTTAAGGAAGGGAACGCGACCCTTAATAGCAGCAAGGTGAGCAACAGCACCGAGGTCCATAACTTCCTGGGTGTTGGTCTCAGCCAGCATTGCAAAACCGGTCTGACGGCATGCGTAAACGTCGGAATGATCTCCGAAAATGTTCAGTGCATGTCCAGCGACACAACGTGCGGAAACATGGAAGACGCCGGGAAGGAGCTCGCCTGCGATCTTGTACATGTTGGGGATCATCAGCAGCAGACCCTGAGAAGCCGTATAGGTGGTGGTCAGAGCACCGGCTGCCAGAGAACCATGAACAGTTCCGGAAGCACCTGCCTCAGACTGCATTTCTGCAACCTTAACAGTGGTACCGAAAATGTTCTTAAGACCCTGTGCTGCCCACTGATCAGTGTAGTCAGCCATAGGACTGGACGGGGTAATGGGGTAGATGCCCGCTACTTCGGTAAACGCATAGCTAACGTGAGCTGCAGCGTTATTACCGTCCATGGTCTTCATTTTTCTTGCCATAGTGTAATACATCCTTTCTGTATTATTTATAAAACAGTACTTGTTCAGTACATTTATAAACCGTTGTCAATTTTATCACATTCCGTGATAGGTGTAAAGAAGAATGGGGGTATTCTCTCAATTCTTCCCGCCGCCCTTAATAGGTGGAAATCTCGATGGAAGTGATCAGTACAGGCTCCAGGGGACGATCTGCACGGATCTCGGTCTGACCGGGATTCAGGACATCTGCTTCCTTAGCCTGAGTAGCGGTGTAGGTGTCTACTGCAGCGATCGCCTCAGCGACTTCCATTCCCTTCAGGACCTGGCCAAAGACACAGTGAGTAGACGCGGTGTAGACGTAGTTGTTGGCATACAGAGTACCGATCTGGAAATCCAGCCACATAGCGCCACCGATCTCCTCGTACTTAGCGAGCTTCTCTTCTGCGACCTGCTCAGCCTTAGCTGCCTTCTCATTGAACTGTCTTGCCAGCTCCGTGTCCTTATTCTGTGTGGTAACGATAAAGAACTGACTTCCGTTGGTTCCGGTAAAGGCACCACGGTTTGCCATGCAAAGAGCGCCATAGTAGGGGCTCAGATAATCACAGATCTCATCCTCGAAGGTACCGCCCCAGATACTCTCTCCGCCGGTTCCCAGATTGGTGGGGTCTCCACCCTGGATCATGAAGTCATCGATAACACGGAAGAACTCAACACCGTCATAGTAGCCTTCCTGCGCATGGGTAACAAAGTTCTCTACTGCCTTGGGTGCCTCCTCAGGGAAGAAGCGGACAACGATGTCTCCCATAGTCGTATGGATCGTTGCGATGGTATCGCCGGTCTTGGGCTCAGAGAACTGATAATTATAATCCTTTCCCTTGGAGCCGCAGCTGCACAGCATGGAAACCATCAGCATCAGGCTAACGAGGATCGCGCCTCTCTTCATCCATTTGTTGTTCATAGTAAATAGTTCCTTTCTCGCATCAGATCTTTGTGAATCCGACACTCTTCATGAAGCGGTCGAAAGCATCTCTGCCTTCCTGATTGTTCTTATATACTCCGGCATCCTCCAGTACTCTGCAGAAGATATCGCCCACCTCTTTCTTGAGGATAGCGGCTGCTTCTGCATGACTCTTCAGCGTGCCATAAGTTGTCTTCATCTTACCGATCCAGTCGGCATGCTTCTCAAGGGAAGCTCTTTCTGCCTCAGAGAAGGCAGTTTCATCGGTTCCTGTCAGGATCTCTTCAATAAGACCCAGTTCCTTCTGCAGTCGTCCGGGAAGGACCGCCAGGCCCATGACCTCGATAAGACCGATGTTTTCTTTCTTGATATGGTGCAGATCCTTATGCGGATGGAAAACTCCGTCAGGATATTCCTCCGTCATCAGATTATTTCTAAGGACCAGATCCAGTTCGTATTCACCCTTCTGATTGAAACGGGCGATGGGTGTAATGGCATTATGCGGTGTTCCATCTGTCTCGGCATAGATACCGACGAAGGGATCAGAATAGCTCTCCCAGGCATTCAGGATCTTTTCCGCAATGGCAATGACCTCTTCCCTGTTCTTTCCTGCAAGACGGATGCCGCTCATTGCCCAATCGATGGCAGAAACACGGACATTCTTAAATGCAGGATCTTCATAGGAAGCACGGATCTTTGCACGCTCCATGGGGAACACATGATGTCCGCCCTGATAATGCTCGTGGTTCAAGATGGAACCACCCACCACGGGAAGACCTGCATTGGATCCCATAAAGTAATGGGGCAGGGTCTCGATAAAACTGAACAGTCTCTTGAAGGTGGTCACATTGATCTTCATGGGAACATGTTCACCCTTGAGCAGGATGCAATGCTCCTGATAATAGGTATAGGGAGAATACTGCAGATACCACTGCTCATCTTCCAGTTCCATGGGGATCTGTCTGAGATTCTGTCTGGCGGGATGATCCGCTCTGCCGGCATAACCCACATTTTCGGGACACAGGAGACACTTGGGGTACCCGGAGCTCTTCATTGTCAGAAGCTTGGCGATGACCTTGGGATCTTTTTCCGGTTTGGACAGATTGATGGTGATCTCCATATCTCCGTAGGGTGTCGGGCTCGTCCAATACAGATTCTTGGCGATACGCTCATCCATAACATAATGAGAGCTGCGGGAAAGCTGATAGAAATACTCCGATGCCTTTTTCGGATCCTGCTTCTGCAATTCATTGAATCGTCTGGAAACCTCGGAGGGACGAGCCATCAGTGTTCCCATGATCTTTGCATCCATCAGATCTCTGTAGGTGACATCCTCGCCTTCCAGCATTCCGTGGTCTACCATATAGTCCAGGATCTTCTTAAGGATAGGCTCCGGCGTCAGACCGGGGGCTTCTTCTCTGGCTTTGAGAACAGCTGCTTCACAGGGAAGTCCATCTGGTGCTGTTTCAAAGGGGACCTTCACACCGGTGATCTCCATTAATGCATTTCTGCAATAACGCACATCCTCTTTTTCGATGAGTCCTCTGTCCAGTGCGTAGGAAAGAAGCTCATCAAGGACAAAAGGGAGCGGATCATCGATACGGCACATTCCTTGGCCCGCCTCCGCTACATAAAACTCCGGCTTCAGCCCGGTACGTGCTTCGTAGTTCTTTCCGACCTTGGCAATAAACTCGTCTACGGCCTCTTCCTTAACAAGAGCGACCGTACAGCCTCCAAAGCCTGCGCCGGTCATACGGGCACCCAGAGTACCGGGAATCTTTCTCTCTTCCTCAACCATGGTATCCAGTTCTTTACCGGTTACCTCGTAAAGGTCTCTCAAGGAATCATGAGACTCGTTCATCAGCTGACCAAAAGCCTCCAGATCTCCCTTTTCCAGAACCTTTACCGCATTCAGTACACGAGCATTCTCATATACCGCATGCTCCGCTCTGTTCTTGCAGATGGGACGCTGGATCGAATCCTTCACCTCTTCAAACTTTTCAGGTGTCAGATCACAGAGATTCGTAATGGAAACGACCTTCTGAAGATCTGCGAGTGCTTCGTCACATTCACTGCGGCGTTCATTATATTTACTGTCAGCCAGGCCTCTCTTTTTATGCGTGTTTCCGATAACGATCTTGACACCCTTTAGATCCAGAGGCACATACTGATAATCCAGCGTAGCACAGTCCAAAAGGATAGCCTTGCTCTCTCGTCCCATTCCAACGGCAAACTGATCCATGATACCGCAGTTGACACCGTTAAAGGTATTCTCGGAATGCTGGCACATCTGTACCATGCTGACCTTGGTAAAACCTGCACCGAACAGGTCGTTCAGCGCTTCCGCCATAACGACTTCGATCGACGCAGAGGAAGACAGTCCGGATCCGTTGGGGATCTCACCCAGGATCAGCACATCCATACCGGTCATCTGTACACCACGGTTCAAAAACTCCAGGATCACACCCTGGGGATAATTAGACCATCCGTTTTCCTTCTTATAGGAAATATGGTCCAGATCCGCACTGTAGCGCTGAGGAAAATTCATGCTGGCAAACTGCAGTTTATGGTCGTCTCTTAAACGGACCGCTGCATAGGTACCAAAGCTCAATGCACAGGGGAATACCTTACCACCGTTGTAATCGATATGCTCACCGATCAGATTGACTCGTCCCGGTGCATAGTAAAGCGCAGGTTCTCCGCTTCCATAGATCTTCTGAAATTCCTTTTTCAGATCCATCTGAGGTCTCCTTTTACTTTATCTTGTATTTTGTTGATCCTATTCCTGACCCTTTACTGCTCCAGTCCATCGGCAATGGTCTTCGCAATAGTGGCCATCTCCTCGGAAGAAACGGATGCATCCTTCCAGACAGGGAAGGAATCGTCATCGCCTGCCTTGCGGGGCAGCACATGGAGATGGAAATGCATGACACTCTGTCCGGCTGCTTCCCCGTTATTCTGCAGAAGATTCAGACCGTCGATGTCCATGATCTTCTTTGCAGACAGTGCCAGTTTCTTTGCCAGGCGCATTGCTTCACAGGCAGTTTCATCCGGAAGCTCATACAGGTTAGCTGCGTGCTCCTTGGGAAGGATCAGCATATGACCCTTGATCGCCTGGTTCATGTCCAGAATGACACGGAACTTTTCATCCTCGTATACGGTAGCAGAAGGGATCTGACCGTTTGCGATCTTACAGAACAGACAATTGTCCATTTCTCGTCCTCCTTGATCTTCTCCCCTTACAGACAGGGGAAAATATCCATATTATAGTCTTCCTTTGTCACCTTGGCAATGAAGGGACAAAGGTCAGTTTGTAAACTTTTTATTTCTTGAGCATGGCATAGATATCTCTCTTGGAGAGGCCTCTATCTTTTGCTACCTGTTTCATGGCATCCTTCTCCGAGAGGTCACTGTAAAGAGCCATATGCTCCTCGATGCTCATCTCATCAAAACTGCGTCTTTTCTCTTCCTGCAGTTCTTCCAGAGAACGTCCCTCGATCAGGACGACAAACTCGCCTCTGGGATCATTTTCATCGAAGTATACCTTCAGTTCATGTACGGTACCTGTCAGGCACTCCTCGTATCGCTTGGTGATCTCTCTGACCACAGCGGCTTGCCTTGCAGACGCTACCTTGTCAAACAGTTCCAAAGTCTCCTTCAGACGATGGGGTGCTTCGTAAAAGATCGTTGTATGATGGGCATTTTCCAGTTCGGAGAGGACCATCTGTCTCTCCTTTTTATCTGTGGGAAGAAATCCTTCAAAGATAAATCGTCTGGAATCCAGTCCGCTCATGGCAAGGGCTGTCACAAAGGCACTGGGACCGGGAAGCGCCGTGACTGTGAGTCCCATTTTGTGAGCCTCTCTTACCAGGATCTGCCCGGGATCCGAGATCGCCGGCATACCTGCATCAGAGATCAGAGCAACCGTTTCACCCTGAACGATCCGATCCAGCAGCGATTCTGTTCTTTCTCTTTCATTGAACTTATGATAAGAGATCAGAGAGGTGTGGATATCAAAATGAGCCAGTAAGGGTGCACTGGTACGGGTATCTTCACAGGCGATCACATCAGCCCCTTTCAGGGTTTCGATCACTCGCTCGGAAATATCCCCCAGATTACCGATC
>JAZUIK010000055.1:0-3326 GCA_045642205.1 Bianqueaceae bacterium | reverse complement strand
CAACTCCCGGTTCTCTGCAGAAGTATCATGTACCTACCTTTGTGCCGGCGGTGAAATATAATGCGGCATCCATCATGCCCTATTATTCCAAGCCTGCAGCTGCCAAGAGTGCTCCTCAGACGGACTGCGAAGGCAATCCCGCATCCATGGATCCCTACGGCTTCGCTTACAATAAGGCCTATGTGGACGGTATGCTGAGAAAACAGATGGGCTTCAAGGGTTACATCAACTCCGATACCGGTATCGTTCATAACATGTGCTGGGGCGTTGAGGCACTGGATAAGGCAGAGCGTATCGGCTTTGCAGTGACCCAGTCCGGCGTGGACCTGATCAGCGGTATGTTTGATAATGCCCTGGGCAAAGAAGCATATGAAAGAGGAAAGAATGGTTATTACAATGATCATTCCGCACCCGAGGGCATCGATCCTAAGGACGTAATCCTGACCGATGAGAGCATCAACCGTGCTGTCAGCAGAACTTTGGCAGAACTGTTCCAGCAGGGAATGTTTGAGAATCCCTATGCTGATCCTAAGAAGGCTGAGACAGAGGTAGCAAAGAAGGAAGACTGGGAGGCAGCAGCCAAGGTCCATCGCCAGAGTGTTGTCCTTCTGAAGAATTCCGGAATCCTTCCTTTAAATAAGGAAAAACTGGATGGCAAGAAGCTTTATGTGGAGTCCTTCCGTAAGGATCCCAAGCAGGGCGAAGAAGGAACGAAGGCATTGAAGGAAATGATCGTTTCCTATGCCGGCGGAGGATGCACCCTGACAGAGGATCCCTCTGAGGCTGATCTTGCTATCCTGATGGTATCTCCTTCCAGCGGTGAGTACTTTAATGCTACACCCGGCTATCTGGAACTGGATATCTGTGAAGATAAGGTTGTCTGCAATGTAGATGAGCAGGGCCGTCCGGTAGAGGAGACTCACCTGGAGACCACCCTCTCAGGTGCAAACCGCATCAAGGATATCGCAGACAAGGTCCATGCCAACGGCGGTAGCGTCATCGCAAACATCAACTTCCCTCTGGCCTGGGAAGTAGGCAATGTGGAGACGAATGCAGATGCTCTGACCGCAGGATTTGATACCTATCCCTCCGCAACGCTGGATGTCATGTTCGGTAACTTCGCTCCTGTCGGTAAGCTGCCTTTGACCCTTCCCAAGGGAGATGAGGTACTTGCAGTCAGCAAGGAAGGCGTATGCGTCAGCCCCAACGATGTGCCCGGATACGACAAGGATCAGTATATGGCAGAGGCACTGAAGGATGAAAATGGTAAGGCCTATGCTTATAAGGATGCGTTAGGTCATTACTACGAGATGGGTTACGGCTTAAGCTATTAAGAGAAAACCGCCCATATCTGAAGCATGATCCCATAGAAAAGCGAATGCTTCAGGTAATGGAAATAACTGTAAACAACAGTTGAAAGAATCGTTTATCAGGAATTATAATTAATTCTGATATAATAAAATCAAAAAATGTAAAGGAGGATACGGCTATGCAAATGACATTTCGTTGGTACGGCGAAGGCAATGACAGTATTACCCAGGATATGATCAAACAGATCCCCGGTGTACAGGGTCTTGTCTGGGCGCTGCACAACAAGCAGGCCGGAGAAGTCTGGGAAGTTGAAGAGATCGAAGAGGTACGTCGCCAGATCGAAGGCCATGGATTCAACATGGACGTAGTAGAATCTGTTAATGTTCACGACGATATCAAGGTTGGTCTTCCTACCAGAGATATGTACATTGAGAATTATAAGCAGACCCTGCGCAACTTAGCTAAGTTCGGTGTTAAGGTCGTTACTTATAATTTCATGCCCATTTTCGACTGGACCAGAACCGATCTGTTCCATCCCCTTCCCGACGGATCCAATGCACTCTTCTATGAGAAGTCCCGCATTCAGGATGACTACAAGGAGATGGCAAAATACATTCTCGACAACCTGCATGGAATGACCTTCCCCGGCTGGGAGCCTGAGCGTATGGCAAAGCTGGACGAGCTGTTCGAGATGTATCGCCCCGTAACCAAGGAGAAGCTTTGGGAGAACCTGAAGTACTTCCTGGAAGCACTGATGCCCACTTGCCACGAGTGTGATATCAAGATGGCTATCCATCAGGATGATCCGCCGTGGGATATCTTCGGCATTCCGCGTCTTCTGGTAGATAAGGAATCCATCGGACGTTTCCTGTCCATGGTCGACGATCCTTACAACTGTCTGTGCCTGTGCAGCGGTTCTCTGGGCGCAAATCCCAACAACAATGTTCCGGATATCATCCGCACCTATATTGATCGTATTGCATTTGCACACGTTCGTAACGTCAAGCACTATGAGAACGGTGACTTCACCGAGGCTTCTCA
This sequence comes from Bianqueaceae bacterium, assembly GCA_045642205.1. GTDB lineage: Bacteria > Bacillota > Clostridia > Lachnospirales > Bianqueaceae > RUG760. The sequence continues at coordinate 974 of JAZUIK010000055.1, read as the reverse complement.
TCGTGACTGCGATGGTGACACCCAGATCCTGGAGATCATGCGTGCTTATCATGACAACAACTATCAGGGTTATATCCGTCCCGATCATGGACGTCATATCTGGGGCGAGGAGAAGACCTGCCGTCCCGGCTATGGTCTGTATGACCGTGCACTGGGTATCATGTATATGCTGGGCTGCTGGGATATGCTGGATCGTCTTGAAGGAAAGAACTGAGGAAAGAGCGAATGAAAGCATTTATGGATAAGGATTTCCTGCTGACTACGGATACCGCTAAAAAGCTGTATCATGAGGTCGCAGAGAATCTTCCTATTATTGATTATCACTGCCATATCTCCCCTCAGGAGATCGCAGAGGATCGTAAGTTCGACAATCTGGCACAGGTTTGGCTGGGCGGCGACCACTATAAGTGGCGTCTCATGAGAGCCTGTGGTGTCACCGAGGACAAGGTCACCGGTGATGCACCCGACCGTGAGAAGTTCCGTGCTTTTGCAGCTACCATGCCCCAGATCATCGGCAATCCTGTTTATCATTGGAGTCATCTGGAACTGCAGAGAGGCTTCGGTATCACCGAGCCCCTGACTCCCCAGAATGCAGACGAGATCTATGACAAGGCAAACGAGATCCTGAAGGACTATTCTGCTCGTTCTCTGATGCGTAAGTTCAATGTCAAGGCTATCTGCACCACCGATGATCCCTGCGATACGCTGGAGTATCATGAGAGAATCGCTAACGATGAGACCATGGAGATCAAGGTCCTTCCTGCATTCCGTCCCGACAAGGGTATCAACATCGAGAAGCCCGGTTTCAATGCTTACATCGAGAAGCTCTCCGGTGTTGTCGGAAGAAAGCTGGAATCCGCTGAGGATGTCGCCGCTGCTTTAGTAGAGCGTATCGACTATTTCAACGCAAAGGGATGCCTGTGCGCTGATCATGGTCTGGATTATTGCATGTATGCAGCACCCTGCAGTGAGGA
>JAZUIK010000054.1:0-8158 GCA_045642205.1 Bianqueaceae bacterium | reverse complement strand
ACTTCCGCAGTGGAGGTATTACCGGTTGCGACCTCGGAGTCTCCGTGGCCGTAGGCGTTCATGGCAATGACGACATAGCCGCGTCTTGCCAGCTCGACATAGTTGGCATCCTGCATTTCACGGTTATTCAGATAACCATGGCTGCAGACAATGGCGGGAGTAGGATTGGAAGCGGTAGCTGCCTCGGCACGGAACATGTAACCGGTCAGGGTTCCTGCCTCCGTCTCCAGTGAGAGTTCTACCATATCTACCTTGCCGAAATCGGTCTGGATCGCACCGGCACCGATGATGCTGATGACGCACAGGACCAGGGCAATGATCATTTGCGTAAGATTTTTCTTTTTCATAGAATCGTACCTCCTATACGAGCATTATAGGAATTTCCAGTCGACAACAAAATGGTATTTACAGTACTCCATAGACAAAACAGCCACGGAATGTACCATTTTGGTCAGAGACAAGTGGTAGCACTACCATTTTGGTCAGAGACAAGTGGTACAAACACTTGGTGCCTGACCCCAAATGTACATTTTTCTCTGTTAGCCCCCTCTCAGCCCGCTATTCTTCCACGTTTACAGTTGAATAATCCCTTTATTTCCTACATAATATAAGGAAATATACATCTCAGAGAGGAGAAAGTCATGAGCCGTTCACTTGAAAAAAAGTATCCGCCCTATGCAGGCAATGAACCCTTTCTCTTTCTCTGTTTTTCTCATGAGGATGCGCAGGCCGTAGAACCCCTTCTTTCCCGTTTGTGGCTAAGAGGTGTACGCGTTTGGTACACGACCAGAAAGGCCAAAACGGTGGCCGAAGAAAAACAGCTGCAGAGCCGTATGAAGGAAGCTTCTTTCGTTGCGGTCTACTGTACTCCCTCTTTTCTGACCGGACCCGCCAAGGCCCGCATGATGTTCCTGCAATCCCGCAACATTCCGATCATCGCGATCGATGCTGTTCCCACCGACAACCTTTCCGGAGGTTTCAAGGAAGGGACTCTTCATATCCCTGCCATGCAGGGGATTACTGAAGAAACGGAGATCGCTCTGATCACTGCTGATGGATTTTCTCAGGATCTGATGGGAGCACGCCGAAAGCCTCCGCTTCCTGATTTCCTTGTCAACCTGTTCCGCTTTGTCCTGATACTTCTTCCCATTGCTGTCTTGATACCGATCCTTCTGCTCTCCGGTGTGATCCATCCGAAAAGATCAGTTCCGCCTGAAGAGCTGACCGTACTGGAACTGAGTGAGATCCCTGATGATCTTTCTGAGCTGGAACAGTATCCTAATCTTGAAAAGATCCTGATCCCCCAGAACGAGGCTGAAAAAGCACTTTCTCTGATGGATCGTTATACCATCGTACTAAAGGGGGAGGACTGACATGCCGCGCTTTACTCCCTATGAAGGCAATAAGCCTTATCTGTTCATCAGCTATGCCCGCGGCGATAATGAGATCATGCTGGAGACCATGCAGCCTGTGCGCTCCCGTCGCTACCGTCTCTGGTACGACGAAGGAATCCCAGGCGGCAACGATTGGCCTTTATATATCGCAAACCATCTGCAGAAGGCCTCTTCCGTCGTCTTCTTTCTCTCCGGCAAATCCATGGTCTCTCCAAACTGTTACAGTGAAATGGTAGCAGCCGTCGCACAGAAAAAACCGATCCTGGTCCTGCCGCTGGATGAAAACGCCCTTCTGATCCGCTCCGTTATCCGTCAACAGCGAAAACTGACAGCGGATGAAACAGAGAAGATCCATGAGGCTACGAAAGAATATGCCCAGCGCCGAAAGACCGCTGTTCGACTTCCTGAACCATCCGACTGGGTCGAAGTCCTGAAGAATGTTTCCTTTTCAGAGGCTACCGGTACAGCATCTTTGCTCTCCGCTTCTTTACTGAAGAGCCATGTCCTTAACGACAGTTTCATCGGAGATTATGTTCAAAGTGCAGAACAGACCCGCCGCATCAACTCCTGGCTCTTTGCTTTGATCGGCTGTTTTGTATTGCTTGGCCTCCTGCTCTACGGCAGTTACCGCCTGTATCGATATATGGAAACACAGGCTCTGGATGCTGCCAATGCCCCGACTCCTGCTCAGGAGAACGCAGCAGGCGAACTATCGGAAACAAGTATCGATCCCGCACTGATCCCTCTGATGGATAAGGCGGTCTCTTTCCCTGACACTCTCCAGGAAAGAGCTGTCCGCCGGATCGTTGGTATTTCGGAAGACGATATCCACCTGTCTGATCTTCGCACGATCACTTCCTTAGGCTTTTGCGGAAAGACCGTTCTGTCAGGGGACACGGAGGGAATCTATTCGGATGACCACTGGTCCGTAAACGGTATCACTGTCACCCGGGGATCCATCCGGGATCTCTCAGTCATTGAGAATATGCTGTACCTGGAAGACCTGACCCTGATCTATCAGGACATCAGCAATATCCGCAGATTGAAAGATCTTCCCATGCTCACGACGTTGAGCCTTGCCGGAAATCCTCTTACTTCCCTGGATCTTTCGGATGGCTTTTCACACTTAACATCTTTGGATATCTCTCACACGGATATCTCTGATCTTACCCGTATCCATGCCCCAGCCTCTTTGAAGGTCGTCTATGTCAGCGTGGATATGCTCCCCCTGTCTCTGGATAAAAATGCTTCCTATGAAGTGGTTCTTGTCCCCTGACGTTGAAAGGACCGTTTATGAAACCTTTTTCTTACAAGGGTAACTCCCGCCCCTTTGCTGCGGTGCTCTGTCACAGCAAGGATATCCCTGCTGCTGAGGCACTGCTCCATGCTCTGGAGGCAAAAGGACTGAAACTGTATCTGCTGGATGAAGCCCATCTCTCCTCCGGTGTCCTTAAGCGCTGCTGCAGCGTGATCGCTTATCTTTCTGAGAATTTCTATCAGAACGAGACCCTGCAGGACACCTATGTCAAAGCCGGTTCCATGGAAAAGGAGATCGTTACACTGCGCGGCGATGCCACTCCCATGCCGGAGGTCTTTTCAAACTATCTCTACTCCCGCAACACCATCAATCTTTCAAAATATGATCCGGCTGATGCAGCTGCCAAGATCCTTTCTTCGGAATCACTGAAAGATCCTCAGGTAACGGATGCACAGAAAAAGGCTGTAAAGCGTCTGAGCATCTCCCTTTTGGTGGCAGCGCTCCTTCTGATCGCTCTCATGGTCATCTTCCTGATCCGATCCATGAAGCCAAAAACCCCCGATGCCCCTGTCGTTGAGCAGGAAGTACCAGCGGAACTTCTCGCCTACGGCTTCACCTGGGATGACATCGAACGGACCTCCACCATCATCCTTATCGGAGAACGCTTTGAAACAAGCATCTTCGAGCAGTCTCCGGACTATTATGCGGATTCTGCCTGGAACGAGGAAGAAGGCCGCATGATGTGGTTTGATAAAAAGACCGGCAATGAGATCCTTCCCGGCAGCATAGACGATCTTTCCATCCTTACCCTGTTTCCTAATGTAAAGACACTCTATCTTCTGAACCAGACCGCCACAGAGCTTCCGGATCTGAAGTCTCTGGAACAACTGAGCACTGTCGTTCTGCAGGGATGTGCCTTTGATTCTCTGGAGGGACTGCGAGATTCTAAGTCTATTACTTCCGTTAATCTCTCTCTTCCGAATCTTTCAGACCTCAGCCCTCTGACTGGCATTCCTTCTCTGTTCAAAGTTACGGTGGAAGCCGGTGATCTCCTGAAGGATCTAAACGGATTCCATCCATCAGGATTGAAGGAACTGATCCTGAGGGCCACAGCACTGGAAGACATCTCCTCTCTTTCGGAGTGTCCCGATCTGTCCACGGTAAATCTTTTCTGTGAATGGACCTGTCCGTTATCCGATCTTTCCGCGCTGAACAACTGTTCCTCCATGCGGTATCTTTTCCTGGATATTCAGAAAAGCATCGACCTCTCCTTCCTCTCTTCCATGACCGATCTGCAGGTAGCAGAGATCCATTCTGACAGGGTCTATAATCTTTCTGCTATTTCCTCCTGTCAGGGTCTTACCCAGCTTACCTTGGATATCCAGGATGGTCCTCAGACATTGGATCTTTCCGTCCTTTCCTCTCTGAAAAAGCTGGATCAGATCCGTTTGAACGGTATCTCCGGATCCATGGATTTCCTCCAGGCTCTCAGTGAGACCAAGCAGTTCATCGGAAGACTGGAAGTCAGCGGAAGCGACATAGACTGGGAAGGTCTAAAGTATATCCATAGTTTTGGTACCCTTTCCCTTGATCCCTGGGAGCGGAATATCAATACTCCCCTTTCCTATCTCCAGGACACCACTTTCGTAACTCTGTGGCTGGAAAATGCGTATGATCTGGATATTACCCTGGTCCCTGAAAGTGTTGACTACCTGACTATCTCCAGGGCGCCCATGGTCGATCTGGAAGGTCTTTCCTGTCCGCATCTGATGTCCCTCTCTCTTTACGACTGTAACTCCCTTGCTTCTCTTCAGGGCATTTCTGCTCTTGAACAACTGAAATATGTCGAGATCGGTCATTGTCTTCGCCTTATGGATCTGAGTGGATTGAATGGATTGACGCTCCAGGCATTGGGCCTGTCAGACCAGTTATTCCTGCCTGATTTTTCCAAGATCGATTTCTTCTCCGGCGGCGAACTCAGACTGTACAATATCGCTGATATGACGGATCTTTCCTGTCTGGATGATCTCTCAGACGACGTCGCCAAGGACCGGGACATCAGTATCGTCGCTGTGGGCGACATGATCGAAAACCTGGATGCACTGGAACGTTTCCATGGCAACAGGCTCAGGGTGTCTCCTCAGCTGACGGAACAGGCAAACCGTCTGGTCGAGAATGGCTGCTTTGGCAGTTATGCGATCGAATTCCCCGAAAACTATTATAATAATGGTGAACAGCCGGGTATCACACTGAATTCACTCGAAGAGCTGCAGTCTCTGCCTAAGGCCCTTCTTCCCCATGTTACCTCTCTTTTCATTGTCGGAGATGAACTTTATAATGATGACTGGTACTGTGACGACCGCTATGATGATGGAGACATCTTCCTGCGGATGGAATGCTGGGAAACCGGTGAAGAGTTTGAGATCTCCTATACGCTGAAGTCACCGGATCTTTCCTTCCTTTCTGATCTGACCGGTCTGAGACGGCTCAGACTCTGCTGTGTTTCCATCGATGATCTGACGATCTTACAGCAGCTGGATCAGTTGACTGCACTTGAGCTGATCTATTGTGAATTCCCTGATCTCTCCCCCATCTTTTCTTTGGATTCACTGCAGTCTATTCGTATATCCCATGAAAAGCCCCTCTCTCTGAATGGTATCCAGAATCTGTGCGATCTTACCGAACTGAATCTTTGCGGTGCTGTCATTGATGATCTATCTCCCATCGCAGAGATCGACTTCAGTCCAAAGGTTTATGAACAGGGCTTCTGGCTCTCTTTGCCTGAACCTTGGCGTGGCAATTCGCATCCGACTGATCTGTCCGTATTGGAAGTATTCCCTTATTTCCAGTACCTGAATATCAACAATTATCATGATGAGGAGTGGATTTCCTACCTTGCAGGTAAATCGATCGATTCCGCTACGTTCTTGTCGACCATCGACAATGACGAGGAACTGCGTCAGCTGGTAGACACCGTTGGCAGTATCGGGCATCTTGATCTGCTCTTCAACGAAACGTTGACAGACCTGAGTCCTCTCCTGGATCTTCCCGGTCTGGAGCATGTTGTTCTCAACTCCAGAATGAAGGATGCGATCGCTTCTCTGGATGGTCTTGACTATTCCTTTGAACTGGAGATCCGTGAGGACTGATCACCCTAACGTTTCCCTCATGACTCAATCATTCCAATCATATACAGGTGAATCCATGAGCATTCCTATTACGGTCGGGGTCACCGGCCATCGCGATCTTCGCACGGAAGATCTCCCTAAGCTCCGGGAGCTGGTCCATTCAGAACTTCTGAAGCTTCAAAAACTCTGTCCTGATTCAGAATTTGCCATGATCTCTTCTCTGGCTGCCGGCGCCGATTCTCTCTGCGCAGAAGAAGCGCTGAAGCTTGGTTTTAAGCTGATCTGCCCTCTGCCGGTCTCTCAGGAGATCTACCAGAAGGATTTTTCTCCTGAAGAACTGGTCACTTTCAAGCAGCTCCTTTTAAGAGCGGACAAGGTGTTTGTTGCTCCGGACGTGGAACCCTATGAAGAAAGCCGCCGTCATCATTTCCGTCAGGCAGGTATCTATGTTGCATCCCACTCCCATGTGCTGTTGGCTCTGTGGGACGGGTCTCCTGCGAAAAAGGGTGGATGCGGTACAGCGGAGGCAGTAGACTTTATTCTTCATCGCAGCTACGAAAACGGAACTTCTCCCTTTGCCGAAAAGCCCGGTGCCGTGATCCACATCAACCTGGCCAGAGCTTCTCAGTCTGCGTCTGTCAGACCCAGTGCCAAGCTGCTGGAAACAGAAGATGGGGTCCTGCTCCAGCTTCTCAAGGAGACCAATGAGTACAACAAAGACTGCAAGCGCAAGGTCCGTGTCAGCCGCCGTTCTCTGATCAACACTCCTCAGAAGAGTGATGAGGTCAAGACCCTGGAACAGTGCAACGCCATGGCAGCCGCCCTGTCCCGTCATTTTCAGAAAAAATACTTCCGCTCACTGGCAGCCATGTCCTTCTTCTGTGTTCTTCTGGTCATGTCCTACCTATTCTATGACAGCGGTGAATTTCTGTTCATGCTTCCTGTCTACGCGGGTGTTCTGGTCCTCTACTTTGTCCTCTATCGCTGGATCATGCATGGTAAGTATCACGAGAAATACATCCGCTACCGCATGCTGGCAGAGTCCCTTCGTGTGCAGACCTTTATCAGTGCCCTGGATCTTCGAGAGAATGTGGCTGATTATTATACCTGGAGCGTCAAGAAGGAAACTCTCTGGATCCACTATGCCATCGATGTACTGCGCAGCGGTGTCGCCGACGTGAATCCGGATGAAACGGCTGTCCAGAAATACTGGATCGAAGATCAGCTGAATTATCACCGGAAAGCCTTCACCGGTAACCATCACAAAGATATCATGGCGGAGAGGATCTCTGCTGCCATGCTGATCAGTACGGTCGTTCTGTTTGTTATCGTCTTTGTTTTGGAGTACACCTGCATTGACTTCATGCTCTCTTACTGGCTCGGTATCCTCTGGAGAGACTGGTTGAAGATCCTTTGGGGTACCCTCTCTGCTGTCGCCCTGTTTGTCTCCGGTTATTATGGAAATCTGTCCCTGAACCGTAAACAGTCCGACAATCAGAAGATGATCACCCTCTTTGATACCGCATATAAGCGGATCGCGGATCCTTCTATCGAAAACAAGCCGATCTATCTGGAATTGGCCCGTGAAGAGATCATCGAAAACGGCAGTTGGGCCTCTTACTGTAAGGAAGATAAGCCCATGTTCTCTCTGTAACCCCTTTGTATTTTGTAGGTCATTGTAATGAAAACTTCATTCCTCCATCGTTCCTATTTCCGCCTCACTCTATTTTTCTTGCTGCTTCTTGGTACCCTTCTTTTCACTGCCTGCGGTTCCAAGCCTTCGGGCCCCAGAGAGATGACCCTGCAGCAGTTTCTGGATGAGAAACCCGACAGCGGTGAATACACCATGGAGGTCCAGCTCGTATCGATCCTGAATCCCGTGTTGGGTATCGTAGAGGACGCAGCCGGTACCCAGGTCAATCTGTTTGGGGTGACCATCAACGGAGAGTTCAAGAACTTCGAGGAAGCCAATCTCTATGTGGGAGACACCCTTATCCTCGCTAACGGCCGCTACAACGAATTCGAAGATTCCATCGAGATCGCTGATGCGGAACTGGTCGAGAAACGATAACCATTTGGGTCAGAGACAACTGGTATTCACAGGAAGAGTCTCGTAAAAAATAGTGCACCGGTTCACATTCCGGTGCACTATTTTTATTTGCATTCTTGGAGCCAGTACGCATTTGGGGTCAGAGTAGAAATGTAGACATATCAAGAAATCCTGATAAGTTTCGAGTTTGCTCAAAACAATCGGATTGATGTACGTTTCTGCTCTGACCCCAAATGCGTCAAACACTTTAAACTTCAATTCTTGAGAATACCTCTCCCATCTTCACATCATTGATGACGAGGGAAGCATATCGATCGTAGGGTGTACG
>JAZUIK010000053.1:0-6775 GCA_045642205.1 Bianqueaceae bacterium | reverse complement strand
TGCAGTCTGCTTCATAAGTACCCTTGTTCGTCGTAACAAGGAAACCGTTTTCCTTCTTTTCGATGGCGGTAACCGTCTCACCTAAACGGAAGGAAACACCATTCTCTGCTGCATTTTCTGCAAAGGCAATGGTAGCTTCATAAGGAGAAACAATGCCGGCACTCTTGGCAAACAGAGCTCCCACCACCTGATCGCTCAGAGTAGGATCCATCTTTCTGGCCTCGTCACCGGAGATGATCTCCATATCCGGTACGCCGTTGGTCAGGCCGCGCTCATACAAAATGCGCACGTGATCCATCTCTGCTTCAGAAAAGGCCAGTACGAAGGAACCACACTTCTTATAGGGGAAATGCAGCTTCTCGCTGAGCTCTTCATACATTCCGCAGCCTTCCACGTTGTATTTCGCCATCAACGTGTTCGGTTCGGGATCATAGCCTGCATGAACAATGCCGGAATTAGCACCGGATGCACCTCTGGCCAGATCTTCTCTTGCTTCTACCAGAAGCGTCTTCACCTCATAGCGGGAAAGCTCTCTGGCAATGGCAGCGCCAACAACTCCGCCGCCGATGATCAGGATCTCTGTCTTTACTGACATGTTGTTCTCCTCCGACTGTTAGTCTTCGTCATCTTCGTATGTATCTTCCGTTGTGTCACTGTTGTAACCCAGGGTGGAACCGTCACTGGAACCGGTACGGGACAGGTCGATACCATCCACCGTCTCGGTATAATCCACGTGCTGTTCCGTGGGAACTCTCAAGGCCACATCGTATTTCAAAAAGTCCAGGATGACCTTACCCATTTCCTCAGCAGCACGGACCTGTCTTTCCTGATCGGTCATCAGGTTCAGGTCAAAGGGATAGGTCATATAGCCAAGGTATACCGTGCAGGAGATCATTTCGTTTTTGACCATGGGAGAGGCCACATCCAGTTCAGGGAAGCGGCTCCACATTTCAAAGCCCTCCGCTGCAGCGTCCATCAGTTCCTCTGCCAGCTTTTTGCTCTGAGCATCTCTCAGTTTGTCTTCGTCGGCGATCTCCGGTTTTTCATCTTCCTCGTGCCAATCCAGCTTCCATTCATCCAGCTGGGAATAGTAGCTTCCGACGGTACCACCCAGTTCTTCCTCCGATGCATTCACACAGATGGTGATCATCATGTCGGCACTGTACTTGGCTGCCTTCGCCATACGAGCTCCGTCGGTCATGGTGGAATCGGTCTCACGGATCAGATAGAAATAGTAACCGTCATTGTGCTCATTCAGATACTGATAGAGCTGGTTGGCCACCTCCAGGGTGATATCCTTCTCACTGAGGTTACCCATGTAGTTACCTCTCTCCGCACCACCTCGGTAGGCGTTGATGGCTACTACATACTTGTAGTTTAACGGATCGTATCCGATGTCCATGTCTTCCGATCCGTACATGTAATTGATTCTGGATGTCTTAACATTCTCCAGATTGGAGAGCACCATGGCGCTCATGTAGGTGGCGAGCTGGTTGCCGACACTCTCTACGGGAATGGTGGACACACTTCTTGTCTTACCCAGATTTTCTATTCCGTGACTCTCGATGCTGAAGGTTTCGATCCTTCCGGTAGTAGTCCTGGAGGATTCCTCCGCGGCTGCCTCCTCTGCTGCTTTTTTCTCCGCTCTTTTACCCATGATATTGGAGATCATAACAGCTGCAAGGAGCACTACGATCAGCACACCCAGTCCCTTGAACAGTTTATCCGGATTTGTCAGTTTATATTTCACTTATTGCCTCCGGAAACGGGTGATTCTTTTGTCTTGATACTGGTCAGACGGCTCAGGAAAATCGCCGTACGGATCAGCTTGTTATACATTAAAGGTGCCTTGAGCGTCTTCAAGGCGATACTGATCTTCATGGGGATCAGTCGGACCAGATAACTGGTACGGATCAGTTCCTTATGGGATACAGGATTCTGATTCCCATATCTCAGATGCTTTTCCTTAAAGGAATTGATCCTCTTTGCGACTTTACCGAGAATATGCTTGCGATTGTCCGCGGATGCCTGCTTTTTATTTCTTGGCGGCATGTGTCTTGGGACTGCGGGCTTTAAGGAGTCAGCCAGATATTTACCGCTGCGAAGGGCAAAACTGATGCCTTCGGAGCTGCTGGGACTGATCAGTCCACAGGCCTCTCCGATCAAAAAGACTCTTCCCTCTCCGCTCCAGGTACTGCCAAAAGCTCTGGGACGGATGATAACAGATCCGAGTTTCTTGACGCTTCTGGAAAGGTCTAGTCCGAAGCGTTCCATATCCTGCTTCAGGATATCAAAACGCTCCTGGGCACTCTTTTTCTCCAGCCAATCCTGAGGGATCGCAGCGCCGATCATGATCTGTTTGGTCCTCTCGCCGTTTTCATCCGTTTCCTGGGATTCTTTAGGAATTGCCCAGGAATAAAAGTCCGTGACCTTACGATCAAACATGGCCATATAGTGGGGCAGGAAATAGTCCTGTTCGAACCACTCCTGGATCGCCACATAGATTCTGGGTTTCACCCAGGGACCATGTCCGGTCTGCTTCATCAGACCGCTCTTCACGGAAGATTTGGCTCCATCGGCACCTACCAGATAGCGGGTCATCACGACTTCTGTCGTGCCGTCTAAGTGTCTCAGACAGACAGCTACGCCCTCCTTTGACTCCATAAAGTCATAACAGGTGGTACCTTCCATCACTTCCACGTTGGACTTGGCCGCTGCCTTCTCCAGAAGGATGCGGTCAAAGAGCACGCGGTGCATATTCATGTAATTACGGGAATAGCTGCGATCCAATCCGGTCATAAAATCCACCGCATGCACGCTGAAGACCTGAGGCTCTGCAATGACTTCCTTCGGAAGTTCGATATGCATCCGCTTTAAGACCTTCTGCGCGGTGTCATCCAGCATACCGCCGCAGCATTTCTCGTTATCGTAAAGATGGTCCTCATTCAAAAGCTGACGTTTGTCCACGACAAGAACACGGAGTCTCTCATCCGTGTGCATTGCCATACTAGAGGCAGCCGGGCCGCCTCCGACGATCAAAACGTCGACATGCTTCATAACAGCCATCCTTTCAGATATTTATTCTTTAATTTACCCTGGACTGCCTTGCCCCATCCAAGCGGATATCCATCCGCAAGGACTAAGGTCCAGCCATCTTCCATGGGTTTTGCAGGATCATCGGATCCGAGCGTCTCTCCCTTGAGATAACGGAGGATCTTCTCATCCTTCGTATCAAGGTCCAGTTCTCTTTTCAGATCGCCCTTCTTTAATGTCATAGCAAAGGCCTGGGAAGGCTCGAAACGATCCTTTTTCAACTCGCCCAACAAGATACCGCAGCGAAGGATACGAAGGCCTGCCAGAGCTCCATTGGGAATGGGGCTGTAGTACAGGGAAGTTCCCAGTTTCTGCAGTACGCCTCCCTCCGGAAGGATCTTCTGCCACTTGCCATTCAGGTTTTCCTCGCACCATGCCTCCCAGAGTTTCAGATCCTCTGCGGAAAAGCCTCCGCGGCGGTCTCTGTCTTCTACGCTCTTGGGAGTAAAGGTGCCGTCCTTCTTTAAAAGGGCTGCAAAATGACCCTGTCCTTCCAGCTTCTGGGGCCAGAAACGGGCCGTATATCGAAGATCCTCTCTGCCGGACTCGGACCATTCGGGATGGCCGTCCTCCATGCCTCCTACCTTCTCGATGGGGACCAGATGCATATCGGGATGCTCGTTTAAGAAGATCTCGATCATCTTCTCATCTTCCATAGGACAGAAGGTACAGGTGGAATACAGCATCATTCCGCCGGGGGAAAGAAGCTGATAGGCATTGTAAAGGATCTCTCTCTGGAGCTTCGCATAGTATTCATTACCATACTGCTCCCAGTTTTTCATGATAGAGGGCTCCTTGTGGAACATACCCTCGCCGCTGCAGGGAGCATCCACCAGGATCTTGTTAAAGAACTCCGGGAAACGCTGTGCCAGCTTATGAGTGTTTTCAGAAATGGTCACTGCCTGGGTTGCCCCTTGCAGTTCCAGATTTTTCAGAAGCGCCTTCGCTCTGGAGGGGCTGATATCATTGGAGAAAAGGATACCCTTTCTTCCCAGTTTTGCAGAAAGGAAGGTACTTTTTCCACCGGGTGCCGCACACAGATCCGCTACATAATCTCCCTCTTCGATGGGAAGGATGTTGGCGGGTGCCATGGCAGAAGGCTCCTGCAGATAATACAGTCCGGCAAAATAATCCGGATGCTTGGAAAAGTCCGCCGTTTCACCCTCCAGGAAATAACCGGTGGGACACCAGGGGATCTGTCTTAAGTCCTCTCCGGACTGGGCTTTTCTGCGCTTTACATATTCCTCGGGGCTGATCTTCGCGGTATTGACGCGAAGGCCCTGATAGTAGTCTCTTTCAAAGGTGGAAGCATACTCCTTAAAGCCCTCCTCCCCTAAAAGAGCCTTCATATTCTCTTCGTATAAAGAAGGAAAGGTGATCATTCGGGAATCTCCACTACGTGATCGTTGACCATCTCCTGCAGGGCTCTCATGACACCGTACTTACCATGTCCCCAGGTTACACCGCCCTGGAAGAAGACAACATACGGAGGCTTGATGGGAGCATCAGCAGACAGTTCGATGGAGGCACCGGAATTGAAGGAACCGGCAGCCATGATGATAGGGCAGCCATAACCGGGCATATCCCAGGGAAGGGGTGTAACAAAGGAATCCACAGGAGCTGCAAACTGCACACCGCGGCAGAAGCTGAGGATGCCCTGCTCAGAGTTCAGAGTGATGGCTTCAACGATATCACAGCGCTCTTCATCGGGCTCAGGCAGTACAGCAAAGCCCAGCTTCTTGAAGACAGCAGCACAGTAAACAGCGGTCTTGATGGCGGCAATGGTAACGGTGGGAGAATAGAACAGACCCTGGAACAGAGACTTGGTCACACCCAGCGTTGCACCGGCTTCCTTGCCCAGTCCGGGCGCGGTCAGACGGATCGCACACTTCTCGATCAGGTCCTTCTTACCAACGATATATCCGCCGATGGGAGCCAGTCCACCGCCTGCATTCTTGATCAGAGAACCGACCGCAATGTCAGCACCCAGATCGGTAGGCTCGATGGTCTGAGTGAACTCGCCGTAGCAGTTATCGACCATGGCGATCACATCCGGCTTAACAGACTTTACTTCCTTGATGATATCTCCGATCTCACGGGGAGACAGAGAATGACGATAGTCATAACCCTTGGAACGCTGGATCTCAACGACCTTGGTCTTGGGGCTGATAGCAGCCTTCAGGGCATCGATATCACAGGCTCCATCCTTCAGGGGAATGATCTTGTAGGTAACACCATACTCCACCAGAGAACCGGCTTCCTCACGGATACCGACAACACCCTGCATGGTATCGTAGGGAGTTCCCATAGCGAAGATGATCTCATCGCCGGGACGCAGGATACCGAATACCGTGGTAGCCAGAGCGTGGGTTCCGGAGATGATCTGGGGTCTTACCAGAGCGTCTTCCGTATGGAATACGCGGGCATAGACTCTCTCCAGAGTGTCACGTCCGATATCGGTATAACCGTAACCGGAAGTGCTCTCAAAGTGAGCATCGGAAATCCTCTCCTGCTGGAAAGCCTCTTCCACCTTCCAGGTATTATATTCCGCGATCTCATCCAGTTCCTTGAATTTAGCCGCGATCGAAGGCTCCACCGACTCGCAGAACGCTGCGACTTCGGGGGAGATATGCATCTGCAATAAAAGATCCTCTTTTAAACTCATTATTCGTTAACCTCTTCATCCATCTTTAAAGATACGGGCTTGGAAGGACGGATGGTAGAAACGGCATGCTTGAATACCACCTGCTGATTTCCTTCGCTCTCGATCATGATTACATAATTGTCAAAACTGCGGATCACTCCCTTGATCTGATAACCGTTGGTCAGGAAAACGGTAACTTCTACATGATCCTTGCGAATCGTATTCAGGAAAACATCCTGAAGATTGATCTGTTTGCTCATAACTCTTACCTCTCTTACAGGAGAAACACAAACATTCCCCCTAATATAGTATGTCCCCATAGTTTACCAAAAACGGGGCAAAATAGCAAGATTTTTCAGGGATCGACAGGCCCTAGGCCTGCTTTGCAAAGCCTGTTTTGCCCCCGTACGGATCACAGAAAGTTTGTCGCCCATCTATCCGTATGCCTATCAGGATGCCTCAGAAATTTTACGGATATTTCGCACATTTTACTCTGTGATCCGTTTGAACTGGTTCTCCTTCATACCCCAAACGGATATTTCCGTGTCTATTACTTAGGGATCCGTTCGCAAATTGAAGTGCTCACGGAGCATACACGCTATTTCCCCGTATGATCCGTAGAGCCGCATAGATCCGCACTTTTTCCTACGGATCTTTTCGGCAATCCTCTTCCATGAACCGTATCCCTTGCATACTCCGCCGATCCGCTACGGATTTTCTCTCAAAATCACCCAAAATATCCGTATCTACAGTATGAACGCAACAAAAAGCAGTACCAAAGCCCTGCGAGTCAGGTCGCATGACTTCCATACTGCTTTTATACTGCTCTTTTATACTACTTTTTTTGACGTTTCTCGATAATTCCGCTTCTCCCAGTTCTTACAGTACCGTCAAAGTCTTATTCTTTCCATCCAGACGTGCCATTTTGCCAAGGGGCAGCACATTCGTGGGGCGTTCATGTCCGCAGCTATAGTTCATGAGGACAGGTTTGTCGTGGGGAAGAAGGTCACTGAGCATCTGCTCCATGGTCATGGAACT
>JAZUIK010000052.1:0-4008 GCA_045642205.1 Bianqueaceae bacterium | reverse complement strand
CGAGAGAGCCGCTTTTTTGCTGTACGCCGGTGAGTGAATGTTCTATCAGATATTTACGAGGTATATTTTAAGATCCTCTTGATGGTCCTAATGGCCATGTCAGTAAAAGCAGGATAGCTTTTTTCATAATATGGAATGATCATCAGGGCCTGATACAAGGCATAGGTCCTGGATCTTATCCACTCATCTTCGGAAGGAGCCATCCGTTCTTTGAAGTGAAGAGGAGAATCCAGCACTGCCCATGCGGGAAGCAGATCGAAGGCAGGATCTCCTGCTCCAAAGGATCCAAAATCCAGTATTGCTTCCAGCTTTCCATCCCTGAGGAGGAGATTGGTGGGCAAAAGGTCTGCGTGGATGAAGACCCGTTTTCCATCCCAGGGCTTCGCTTGCAGGCCTTCTTCCAGGACCTGCGGCATTTTATCGAGATCTTCCTTACTGAAATACGGTGCACATTCCTGAATGCACTGCCGGATATGGCTTTCCAGTTCTCTGATCGGTTTTCTTCCTGCGGAAGGTGCGTCAACGGGAACCGGAAGCTGATGAAGAGTTTGAATAAAATCTGCCAGATCATCAGAAAGATGGAGTTCCTCTTCGGAAGAAAGTGAGGTGACAGTCTCACCCGGGATCCAACGATAGATTGCCCAGACAGCGGGATAAGATTTCGACGAAGAGTCCACAAATTCGGGGATCGGCAGTTTGATCGACACATGGGGGCGGATATATTCCATCCATCTGGCCTCTGTCAGGATCTGTGTGTCCCCTTCCATTCTGGGGAGTCTCAGATACAGATCATCACCCAACCTGAAAATATGATTCTGTGTTCCGCCAAGGTCTTTTTCATGAAAAGAAAGGTCTTTAGCTGCGGGAAAGTGCAGTTGGATCAGGTCCTTGATGGCGGAGAGGTCCAGATCCAGTTCGTCGAGGTGCATTTTCATAATGTTAGGATACCTTTTGAGGGCTCGGAATGAGATATCTGTCCCTCTTGTTTTGGAAAAAATAGAAGAAAGTCCGACAAAATTCCAACAAACGGGGATTTCAGAGGAAATCCGGGAAAAGTCCGGAAAATAAAAAACCTCGAAAACCCTTTATTCATGCGGTTTTCGAGGAGTCGGAATGACAGGATTTGAACCTGCGACCTCCGCGTCCCGAACGCGGCGCTCTACCAAACTGAGCCACATTCCGTTATTTATAGCCTATTCATTATATTCACAGCCAGATTCTTTGTCAACCTTATTTTCCATTCCCAGCGGGAGAGAGAAGACTGGAATGATGCTGGATCCAGAGTTTACTCATCGAAGCATTGCACTACCGTGCAACGCTTCGATGAGTACTCTGGATCATGATCTATTCAGTCATCAATCCATATCCTGGTCCAAAGCTTCCAGACCGGTCTTTGCTTCCGGACGGGAATCACCATGCTTGACAAACAACATGGTAACAAAAGCGATCGTGACAAAGATGAAGGCGTAGGGGAACAAGACGGTCATACCCATCTTATCCATCAGGAATCCGGAAACGATGGGAGTAGCTACCTGAGCTGCCATAGATGCGGTGTAATAGAAACCGGTATATTTACCGACATCACCACCGGAGCACATCTCTACGACCATGGGGAAGGAATTGACATTGATGGTAGCCCAGCCGATACCGGCAAGAGCGAACAGGACATTCATCAGCATGGTAGGACTGTTTTCACGCATGAAGCCGGCACCACCAAAAGCAGTAGCCAGGATGATGATACCTGCCAGGATGGTCTTTTTACGTCCCACCTTGGATGCGACCATACCTACGGGAAGGTAGGAAATAATAGCGGCAGCCTGAGCGATGATCAGGGTGAGGTTATAGTCCTTATGCAAGATGGTGGTAGCATATACGGAGTACTTGGAAGTGACCGCATTGTATCCGAAGAACCAGAGGATAATGGAAGCAAGGATGAACAGAAGGGAACGGCGCTCCTGCGGAGAAAGCTTACGGCTTCCCTGCCTGGAATCTTCATCATCCTCTTCTTTGATTCCATACTTGGCGCTGTCCTCGTGCATCTCCTTAACGAACTGAGGCTCACGGACTGTCAGGAGGAAAATGATCAAAGCTGTCAACATGATTCCGACGATGACACCGTAGTAGGTGGTATAACTCATCATGGAATTCTTGACTGCGCTGGTGCCGAAGACCATACCAAGACCAAGGACGGTAATACCACCGGCAGAGCCCATCAGATTGATGATCGCATTACCTTTGGAGCGCAGGGGCTTCATGGTAACATCAGGCATCAATGCGACAGCCGGCGAGCGGAAGGTGGCCATAGAGATCAATACCAGCATCAGGATCGTAATAAACAGGATCAAAGCAGAAGGAGACTTGCGAGTGATGTCAGCTGCAGCTGCCTGACGGGCAGGAACGACATAGTTGGTGAAGTCTGCATTCTTGATGGAAGCACCGGTCGCATCGGTAATGGTAGAACGGATCTCGACAAATTCTTCCTTGGTGTATTTTTCATCCAGGACGAAAGTATCTCCGTCGGGAGTCATCAACTGAGCATCCTTCTGAGACTCATAGATGGTTTCCAGAGCAGCAGGATCATCCAGAGTAGAGATATTCTTCAGCCTGGTAAGCTGAGAGGCATCAACAAAAGAAAGTGCCATGAATGCGATAGCAGCACAGACAGTACCCACGACGATGAAGGGAGTTCTTCTTCCGAAACGGCTCTTGCAGCGGTCGGAAATAGAACCGAACAGGGGCAGCATAAACAAAGCCAGGATGTTATCCAGGGCCATGATCAGTCCGGACCAGGTCTGGTTCATACCAAAGCGGTTGGTCAGGATCATGGGGATCGTATTGTCATATGCCTGCCAGAACAAGCTGATCAGGAAAAAGGCGAAGCCCACACACAGCGTGCGTTTGTAATTCAGTTTCATAAGCTACCTCACAGAAGATCCTCTAAAGGGCGGAGGGGTATTTGATAAGTTTATTTTACTAGAAGACGAGCGGGTTCGCAATGAGAGAAAGTTTGTGATATACTCTCTGATATCCTTTATATTTAGGAGGATATAGACATGATCAAACAGTTAGTAAAGGGTGCTCTTGGAACCGCAGCACTGTCGGTGCTCCTTTCTGCTCCCGGATTAAGTTCCGAAGAAGAAAAAGCTCCCTTTTTATATCGTAACTATGCACACAGAGGTCTTCACACGGAAGATAAGTCGATACCGGAGAATTCTCTGGCTGCCTTTGAAGCTGCGGCTTCTTTGGGATACGGTATCGAACTGGATGTACAGCTCTCCAAAGATGGCGAGGTTGTGGTATTCCATGACGATACTTTAAACAGAGTCTGTGATGTAGATGCAAGAGTGGATTCCAGAACCCTGGAGGAACTGAAAGAACTGTCTCTTTGCGGCACCGAGGAAAGGATCCCTACTTTTAAAGAGGTGTTGGATCTGGTAGACGGAAGAGGCCCCTTGATCGTAGAGATCAAGACAACACCGAAAAGAAAAGAACTGTGTGAAAAGACTTTGGCTCTCTTGAGAGAATATAAGGGTGTCTACTGCATCGAAAGCTTTGATCCCTTTGTGGTTGCCTGGTTCCGATTCCATGCGAAAGAAGTCTTCCGAGGACAGCTCTCTGCACGGTTTGAGATGGAAGGCAAAAAGCTTTCTTCCAAGTTTATCCTGACGATGGGTAAATATTGTCTTTTCAATGCCCTGGCCAGACCGCAGTTTATCGCTTATAAGATGGAAGAACTTCCGCTCAGTGTCAAACTGGCCTATCGTATGGGCGCCATGAAAGTGGGCTGGACTTCCAGAGAAGCCGGACACGAAGAAGAATATGATGCGGTGATCTTTGAGTTTTACCGCCCGGAGGTCAAGTATCACTGATGTTGCCCGTTGTTAATATATTAGGAAGAGAGATGGGAATGTATCCACTGATGGTATTGGTGGGAGTGCTTCTGTCAGGAGCCTTCTGTTACATCAAGGCAGACAAGTGGCAGATCCGCCCGGTGGATATGATCGAGGT
>JAZUIK010000051.1:0-4129 GCA_045642205.1 Bianqueaceae bacterium | reverse complement strand
TGGCGCAATATGGAATAGAAATGGTGATGCAAACAGAAGCATACAGCAGTCAATGCAGTCCTTATTCACCAGCGGTAGCAGAAGAATATGCAGAAAAAGGAAACAGAGTTAATCGGGGATTGTATATTGATAGAAGAAAGTGCTACAATGCCGATGCGGTAGGTGCATTCAATATTCTCAGGTTATACCGAAATAACGGAGGAAATATCGAAACGTTATCCTGCCCCAAAATAATAAAGGTAGCTGTGTAATCCATAAGGATAGCAGTAAAGGTGTCATGGACGCACCCTGAATCTACGCTCCGTAAGGAGCGCACATCAGATGCTCTGGCAATTCAATTGCCGAGTAGTTCACGGAAAACGGAGATTACTATGCCGAAATTCTTTATCACCAGAGAAGATGTGCAGGGCAGCTTTATCGTCATGCGCAACGATGTGCACCACATCATCAATGTGCTGCGCAAGGAAGAAGGAGACACCATTACGGTCTGTGACGGACAGGGTAAGGACTATGAATGCCGTATTATGCAGATCGCACCCGGTGAGGAAAGTCTGATCTGTCAGATCCTCTCGGAGAAGCGCTCCGACACGGAACCGGAAGTGGAGATCACGATCTATCAGTCTCTTCCCAAGGGAGATAAGATGGAGACAGTGATCCAGAAGGGTATCGAAGTCGGTATCAGCCGTGTGGTCCCCTATTATAGTGAAAGATCCCTGATCCATCTGGATGAGAAGAAAGCTCATCAGAAGGTCCTTCGCTGGCAGACCATCGCGGAAGCGGCTGCCAAGCAGTCCGGCCGCGGACTGATCCCTGAGGTGGCGGAGGTCCATACCTTCAAGCAGGTCTTAAAGGAAGTGGGAGATTACGATCTTTCTATCGTATTCTATGAGAATGCGGCCATGACTTCCCTGAAATCTTTGCTGAATAAAGTGGAGAAGGAAAAGGGCGTTCCTCAGAAGGTCGCTATCTGGATCGGTCCTGAGGGCGGATTCAGTGCGAACGAAGTCAAGGCACTGGAAACAGCAGGCTGCTATGTCTGCGGCCTTGGCGCCAGGATCCTTCGAACAGAGACGGCGGGAATCGCTGCGTCTGTCATGATCCTCTATCACTTTGACACCAACGAATAAACAATATACCAATCCGTTAGGAGAACTATGGAACATTATCTGGATAATGCCGCGACGACAAAACCCTCTGAAGGGGTTGTGGCGGTGATCAATGAGGTCCTTGTCAACGACTGGGGTAATCCTTCTTCCCTGCACCGTAAGGGACAGGAAGCAGAGGTCTATGTGAAGAGGGCCAGAAGACAGATCGCACAGGTCCTTCTGACACAGGAGGAGAGCGTCTACTTTACATCCTGTGCTACCGAAAGTACCAATACCTGTCTGGAGGGAGCCTGTTTTCGTCAGCGTTTCAAGGGAAAGCATATCCTGACCAGCAAAGGAGAGCATTCTGCTACTTTTGAGGTACTGGAAAAGCTCCGCAAGGAGGGCTATGAGATCGAAGAGATCGACAACGATGCTCATGGAAAGATCCTTTTGGAGGATCTGAAAAATAAGCTTAGAGACGATACGATCCTTGTCAGCTGTATCCATGTGAACAATGAGACCGGTGTGATCCAGCCTGTCAGAGAGATGGGAAAGATCATCCACGATAAGGCACCTAATGCCCTGTTCCATGTGGATGCTACCCAGTCTTTTGCCAAGTATGCTCTGTTCCCTGATAAGTGGGGCATCGATATGATCTCTGCCAGTGCCCATAAGATCAATGGACCTAAGGGAATCGGTCTTCTGTATCTGAAGAGAGGATTGCAGATCCCCAGCCTGATCGTAGGCGGCGGACAGGAGAAACACTTCCGCTCCGGTACAGAAAATGTGCCTTATATCGCAGGCTTTGGTAAAGCGGCGGAAGAGATGTGGAAAGATCATGAGACCCTGACAAAGAATATGCAGAGTCTGAAGGAACATCTGGTAGAGCGCCTTATCAAGGAACTGCCCGATGTTAAGGTGAATGGTCCGGATGTGAAGGAAGGTGCCTGCCATATCGTGAATCTACAGATCGATGGGGTCCGCAGTGAGGTGTTACTCCATGCACTGGAGGATGATGGTATCTATATCAGCTCTGGTTCTGCCTGCGCTTCCAATAAACCATCGGAAAAGAGCCGTCCTCTGTCTGCCATCGGACTGAATGCCCAGGAGATCGACAACTCGCTCAGAGTCAGTTTCGGACGTTTCTCCACCATGGAAGATGCGGATGCCTTCGTGGACAGTATGGTCCGCCAGGTACCGATCTTAAGACGCTTCAGAAGACATTAAACAATCAACATAGATAAGAGAAAAGGTAAAGTAGAATGCAAAAGGGAATTCTGATCAAATACGGCGAGATCGTATTAAAGGGAAATAACAGAGCTCAGTTTGAGAACAGACTGATCAAGGATATCCGTGTCGCTATGAAGGAAAAGAACATCAGCTGCGAGATCTCCAAGGAGCAGGGACGTTTCTTTATCGAGGCACCGGAGAACGGCACCGAGGACTGGACCGAGCAGGCAACTGAGGTCCTGACAAAGGTCTTTGGTATCATCGGCATCTGTCCGGTAGACGTACTGGAGGAGAACTCCATCGAGACCCTGTGCAAAGGTATGGTTGAGTACGTTAACCGTGAGTTCGATGAGCCCCATACCTTCAAGGTCATCGCCAAGAGGACCGATAAGCGCTATCCGCTGGATTCCATGCAGATCGGTGCCAAGGTAGGAGAAGCCGTCCTGTATAACTGTGAAGGTTGGAAGGTCGATGTCCATGATCCGGAGATCAAGCTGTTTGTGGAATTAAGAAGCCGTATCTATGTCTATGGTAAGGAAGTTGCCGGACTGGGCGGACTTCCCGTAGGTACCGGTGGAAAGGCAACCTTGCTCCTTTCCGGTGGTATCGATTCTCCCGTTGCAGGTTGGATGATGGCAAAGCGTGGTGTACAGCTCAGTGCTGTCTATTTCCATGCCCATCCCTATACCTCCGACAGAGCGAAAGACAAGGTCCTGGAGCTGGCAAGACGTGTCAGTGTCTATTCCGGTCCCATCTGTGTCTATGTCGTACCCTTTACCGAGATCCAGCTGGATATCTACGAGAAGTGCCAGCACGAGAAGATGACCATCATCATGCGCCGTATGATGATGCGTATTGCAGAGAAGATCGCTGCCAAAGAAAAAGCGCAGGCCCTGATCACCGGTGAGAGCCTTGGACAGGTAGCCAGCCAGACTCTGGCTTCTTTGAACTGCACCAATGCTGTGTGCAAACTGCCGGTCTTCCGTCCTGTGATCGGTTTTGATAAGCAGGATATCATCGATATCGCAAAGCGTATCGATACCTTTGAGACCTCCATCCTTCCCTATGAGGATTGCTGCACCATCTTTGTTGCCAAGCATCCTACGACCCAGCCCATGCTTTCCGCTATTGAAGAGAGTGAGACACCTTTGGTGAATATCGAAGAGCAGATCGACCGTGCTGTCAATGACAGTGAGATGTATCTGGTCCGTGAGAGCGGCTGGAAGAAGATCTGGGATGAGAAGGAAGCAACTGCTGAAGAAGACGAGATCTGATCATTACCGGATCGATAGAAGAAAATAAGGAATAAACAGCTGATTTTTCGGTGTTCGGAGTTAAAGAAAAATGAGCGAGCAAGTCAGAAAGAAAAATGAGTTGACAGAAGGCCCCCTCCTAAGGGCTCTGGTCAACTTTACCATTCCGCTGTTTCTGAGCAGTCTTTTGCAAAGACTCTATGGAACGGTGGATACCTTAGTGATCGGCAATATGGGTTCTACAGCCGGAGTCTCTGCGGTCGCTACCGGTTCGCAGGCACTCAGCATCCTGACCGTTCTGGCCATCGGTGTCACCGGCGGCAGTACGGTCCTTCTGGGACAGTTTGTCGGAGGAAGAAATGACAAGGATGCGGCTAAGGTCGTGGGCAATACCATCGTAGACTTTGGCGTGATCAGCGTGATCTTTACAGGGCTCATGTTGATCATCTACCCCCTGATCCTGACCATGCTCAATATTCCGGAGGAAGCCAGGAGTGAGGCAAACCGCTACATGGTGATCTGTTCCTTTGGAATCCCCATGATCGTAGGGTATAACAC
>JAZUIK010000050.1:0-6280 GCA_045642205.1 Bianqueaceae bacterium | reverse complement strand
ACAAAAGAAATCCCCTGAAGAATGAATCACATGATGTGTTCCGTCTTCAGGGGATCTTTTGTTAGTGTACTCTACGAGCGCACATTCTGTTTGGATTAGAACTTTGCCATAGCTTCTTCCTGGAACTGTCTGGTATACAGATCGTAGTAGTAGCCTTTGGCTTTCATCAATTGTTTGTGTGTTCCCTGCTCGATGATCTTACCATCCTTTACTACCAGGATCACATCGGCTTCACGAATGGTGGAAAGACGATGGGCGATGACGAAAGAGGTACGACCCTTCATCAGGGTATTGATGGCATCCTGGATCAGCTTCTCGGTAACAGTATCGATGGAGCTGGTTGCTTCATCCAGAACGAAGATCCTGGGATCTGCCAGGATCGCACGGGCGAAGGAGAGCAGCTGCTTCTCACCGGTGGAGAGCAGGTCTCCACCCTCACCGACGTCACTGTCGTAGCCTTTATCCATGCGGGCGATAACTCCATCGGCATGGACACTTTTAACAGCGGCTTCAATCTCTTCCTGAGTAGCATCAGGACGTCCATAGAGAAGGTTCTCACGAACGGTTCCGGAGAAGAGGTGAGGCGTCTGCAGTACATAGCCGATGTTGCTGTGAAGCCACAGCTGAGAACGCTCTCTGGCGTCTCGACCATCGATCAGCACCTGACCAGAGGTAGGCTCGAAGAAACGGCAGACCAGGTTGACCAAAGTGGATTTACCTGCACCGGTCTCACCAACGATGGCGACGTTGGTGCCCTGCGGAACCTTCAGGTTGAAGTGCTCGAGAATGTATTCATCGCCATCCGGATATTTGAAGGAAACATCCTTGAATTCCACATCGCCGTTTAAGGGCTCCCAGTTTTCCTTCTTCGGATGGAAGGTATCGCCGTATTTTTCGGTGACCTCGGGAGAATCGGCAACGTCGGATTCAGTCTCCATCAGACGGGTGAAACGTTCCACATTTACCTGAACGGTGATCAGGTCAGAGATCGCATTAACGATCCACTGAACGGGCTCCATCAGGTTCATGGCGTAGGTGGTGAAGACGGAAAGGGTACCCAGTGCCATCAGCTGCTGCATGGTGATGTAGCTTCCTCGCCACAGGACCAGGGCAACCGCCAGGTAGGTAGCAAAAGTAATGCTGCATCCGAAGAGCTGACGGATGTGGGAAGTATGAACAGCGGTCTTGGTCATATCGCGGCTGGTGGAACGGAAGTTTTCGTTCATGCGATCTTCCGCAACCAGAGTCTTGGTGGTCTTGGCTCCGGTGATACCCTCGTTGAAGTTAGAGGAGATCTGGGAGTTCAGCTCACGGACACGGCGGTTTAAGCGGATCAGCTTGCCTTCGAAATAACCGGCAGCGGCAGCAGCAATGGGAACGATGACCAGTACCATCAATGCCAGCTTCCAGTTCAGGGAGAACATGGCAATGAGTACACCGATCAGATAGACCACGTTGCCGACGGCATCCATGACGCTCCAGCTTAAAAGTCCGCCCATACGGTTGGAGTCGGACATAATACGGGAGTGGATGTAACCAACGCTGTTCTGATTGAAGTAAGAGAAGGAAAGAGTCTGCAGATGGTTGAAGGCCGCTCTGCGAAGATCTCTTGTCATATACATTTCGATCTGTCCGCAAACGTAGCAGGACCAAAGGCTGATGCCGGACTGCAGTGCAATGACGATGACATACAGGCCTATGAAGATGCCCAGGGTATCCAGCGTCTTTTCAGCCACATAGTGGTTGATAGCATACTGCTGGAACAGAGGAACAATGACCTGAAGACCGCTGGTCACCAGGCACATCAGTGCCATGCCAATGATACGCGTGGCGTGAGGTTTAGCATAGGGCAGCAGTTTGGGAATTCCGAAATGGGGAAGGGATACATACTGATTCTGTTCTTTTGTCTGACTCATGTTTTATACCTCCTCCTCATCGACGTCCAGTGACAGCTGCATATCATAGATGCGGCGATAGGTTCCGTTCATAGCCAGAAGCTCCTGATGGGTACCGCGCTCAATGATCTCGCCCTTATCCATGACGATGATCTGATCGGCATTCATCAGCGTGGTGATGCGGTGAGAGATGAGAACCACCGTGGAATCTCCCAGGTTTTCCTTCAGCTGGGCACGGATCTTTGCATCGGTCTCGGCATCAACAGCGGAGAGAGAATCATCAAAGACCATAATGGGAGTTTTCTGGATCAGCATACGGGCAATGGCGGTACGCTGCTTCTGTCCGCCGGAAAGAGTTACACCTCTTTCACCTACCATGGTGTCATAACCATTGGTGAACTCGGAGATGGCGTCATCCACACAGGCAATGCCGGCGGCTGCACGGATCTCTTCCATGGTCAGCTTGGGATTGGTGATGCGGATGTTTTCGGCAATGGTACGGGAGAACAGGAAGGGCTCCTGCAGCACCATACCGATGCCGCCGCGAAGATGCTTGGCCTCGATATCCTGTACATCCACACCGCCGATGGTGATGCGGCCGCTGCCTTCCGGAATGGGATACAGTCGGTTCATCAGATGCATCAGCGTGGTCTTTCCGGAACCGGTAGAACCAAGGATACCCAGGGTGGAACCTGCCTTGATGGTCAGGTTGATGTCCTTCAGAATGGGAGTCTCGGGATCGTAACCGAAGGTCACGTTCTCAAAGACGATATCCTGCTTTAAGTCGGGACGGGTAACACCGGGCTTATCGGCATCTACGGGAGAATTGATGATGTAGCGAATACGATCGACAGAAACACCTGCCTTACTCATTTCCGTGATAACACGGCCAAGGTGGCGCACAGGCCAGATCAGCATGGCATTGTAGGAAAGGAAGGCGATGAACTCACCGGGAGTCAGGGTTCCCTTTACACAAAGAGCCGATCCGATAGCCAGGATCAGGATGTTCTGTACACCGCAGATGAAGTCTCCGGCAGCCCAGAACAGACCCATCAGACCCAGCAGACGGACCCACAGTCCGGTATAATGTTCGTTCTGTTTCTCGAAACGTTCACGTTCAAATTCCTCACGGCCAAAGGCACGGACAACGCGGACACCGGTCAGGTTTTCCTGTGCGATGGTGGAAAGGATTCCTTCGTTGTTGTCGCATTCCTCAAAACGCTCACCGATCTTCGAATGGAAGAAAGCGGAGTAAGCAATGATGACCGGAATGGTGGCAGCAGCGATCCATGCCAGAGTGGCATTCATGGAGAACATGAAGGTCAGAGACATGACCAGAAGGACAGAAATACGGATCAGGGTGACCAGCTGCTCAGCAACGAAGATACGAACGCGCTCTACGTCGGAGGTACATCTCTGAATGATGTCTCCGGTCTTGTTCTCCATGTGCCAGGAGAAAGGAAGCTCCTGAATGTGGGAGAAGAGAGACTCACGCATGTTCTGCTGCAGTCTTTCGGCACCTTTGTTATTTAACTGATTGGTGAAATAACGGGCAATGATCGTAATAACGGAAAGCCCAAGGATCATCACAGCGGCGATCCAAAGGTGATCCTTTAAAAATGCGGCACCACCCCATCGATCGATCTGGGCGGTGACGAAAGCGGGAAACGGGAAAGGCTCATTTCCCAGAACATTGTCTACCAGGGAACGGGCGATCTGTGGGATCAACAGCTCGCTTCCTGTATGCAGAAATGCGAAGGCAATGCTCAAGACGAACAGATATGTACAGCCTTTCATAAAATAGGCAAGAATGCCTGTTTTACTGTACGTTTTCTTTTGTTCCATAATTCCTCAACTTTACTTGAAAAGAATGTGAATTTGGGTGATTGAAAGAGCAACGGATATTATATCGTAAGATAGGGGAAAAAGCAAGAAAACGCCGATAAAATGGCTTTTTTAAAAGCATGAAAAAAAGAACCCCGAAGGGTTCTTGGAAGTAGTATCTAGCGAAGATTAATTCACTCTTTCTGATTTGCAAAACTTTTGATACAAAATTTGAATCCAAATCATTGTCTGATCATTTTCCTCTACAAGGGAAACATTTATTTTGCATTCTATGTTACCTTTTTCCCATGTTTCTACATAAGTATGATGTTTTTCAAGGTTCTGAATATTATCACTGAGGCGAGAATGGTTACCAATATAAGTAGTGGTATTACCATATTCAGCTTGACAATTCTCCATCAATGTAAGCAGATAAGCTTCATCCTCATCGGAAAAAGGCTCTATTGAAACATATAGGATAGAGTCCAGTCTGCCATCAACCAGTACACATCTATTTTGAAACTCTTTTCCCTCGATGAGCCGAGGAGTCTGAGATTTGCATATCTGATATGGGATTGAAGAATCCGGATACTCAATGAAAGAAGCATTTAGAAAAGTTTCCAGGGACTCAGTTTTCTCTGAAGACTCAAAAAAAGGACTTAGAAGTCGTAAATCAACTACCGTTAATAGACCTTCAGTAGATAATGATCTGCCTGCATGACAGGCGGGTAATAATAAAAGGATTAGAATGACAGGAAGAATGAATTTAGAATGTTTATTCATCTTAAAAAATACTTTCAATTCATAGAAAATTTGCGGGGGATTAGTTATTAATCGAAAGTGAAAAAAGGGAGATTAAAAATTAAAATGTAATTTTAAACTATACCGCTGCTTCTTACCAGCAAAGCACCTCGTATCCGGTCTCAGTGACCAGTACCATGATCTCCCACTGAGCGGAATCGCTTCCGTCTTCGGTGTAGATGGTCCAGCCGTTGTCCTCATCGCAGAAGATGGGAGCAGCACCGGCATTGATCATGGGCTCGATGGTAAAGGTCATTCCGGGAACCAGCAGCATGCCGGTATTTGCCTTGGTAGTGAAACCGACCCAGGGATCCTCGTGGAACTGAAGGCCGATACCATGACCACCGATCTCGCGGACGACACTATAACCATTTTCTTTGGCATAAGCATTAACGGCAGCTCCGATGTCACCCAAACGGCCCCAGGGCTTAACCTGTTCCAGACCTTTCATGACGGCTTCCTTGGTGACTTCCACCAGCTTCTTTCTGTCATCATCCACTTCACCGATCAGGAACATACGGGAAGAGTCGGAGAAATAGCCCTCCAGAATCGTAGAACAGTCTACATTGATGATGTCGCCGTCTTCCAGAATGATATCTTCATCCGGAATACCATGGCAGACCTCGTCGTTGATAGAGGTACAGACACTCTTGGGGAAACCTTCGTAGTTTAAGGGAGCAGGAATACCGCCCATGGCAATGGTGGTATCGTAAACGATCTTGTCGATGTCTGCGGTGGACATACCGACTTTGATCTCTTTAGCGACGGCGTCCAGGCAGGCCATGTTGATGGCAGCACTCTTTTTCATGCCTTCGATCTGCTCGGGAGTCTTTAAGAGTTCGATCTTGGGAACGGAGATGCCCTTGAGTTTGAGAAGGTTCATCTTCTCATCCTGAGCCATGTGACACTTTTTATACTTGCGTCCGCTTCCACAGCGGCAGGGATCGTTAGGACTGAGTTTCATCAAAATTCTCCTTGGTGCGGCCAGAGACTGACCGTGATCTATTATATTGACAGGGTATGTTCATTTACAACACGATATTATACCACAGTCTGTAAAGCCCTGTTGATTGTTTTTCAAAAACGCGGTGATATAATATGATTATTAGAATATATGTTAGGAAAGGAGAAATTTTTCCTATGATTACATTAACTAAAGAACAGGAAGCGATCCTGAATGGTTCCAAGGGAGAGACCATGGCCAAGGTCATGAAGACCCTTGTCATGTATGGTGAGACCTTCGGCGCTGAAAGATTGATCCCTATTACCAGTGATATGGGACACACCGTTATCAGTTTTGGTATCGGCGCCATGGCACCTGTATATGAATTATATGACGAGCTGCTGAAGGAGGGAGCCATCAGTTCCCAGAAACTGACAGCAGATCCCAGACCTCTGGATAAAAATGTTCCCTCCAATCCTCTGCAGGATCTGGTATTTAAGATCATGTACAAGTATCAGGACAGATACGAGGAGCAACTGAAGAAGTTCGGTATCCGTGACGACGAGGCTTACACTTGCACCTGCTACCTTCCCGAGGTGGACAACGTTCCTAAGAAGGGTGATATCCTTTCCTGGGCAGAATCCTCCGCTGTTGTTTATGCTAACAGTGTACTGGGTGCACGCTGCAACCGTAATTCCGGTATGATCGATCTGATGGGATCCATTGCCGGTGTTGTTCCGGAGTTTGGTCTTCTGACTGACGAGGGACGTAAGGCTGATTTTATCGTAGAGATCAAGACCAGCAAGAAGCCTGAGGC
>JAZUIK010000049.1:0-5257 GCA_045642205.1 Bianqueaceae bacterium | reverse complement strand
ATGCTTGACCTCCGAAGGATCTTTCGCCTCCATGACGGTATAGTCCTCGAGATAGTCTCTGGCTGCTTCAGTTCCAAGGGCTCCCAGAGCCAACAGCATGGAGGGTCTGACCATACGGACACTTTCTTTTTTCAGTGCTGTTATCAGTGCTCTATCCAGTTCTTTTCTCTCCAGAGTGCCGATCAACCTGGCTGTATTCTTTCTTACTTTGGGTTCTAAGCCCTCCAAAAGGCTCTCTAAGGCCTTTAAGCTCATTGCTTGCTCAATGATACCTCTCGGCATCTTTTGCTTGCCTACGCGGATCATATACGCTAAAGAAGCGGAAAGGATCGATGCCTCCCTGGCTTCTCTCTCGGCATTCACGCTATCTTCTTTGCCTAAAAAAGAAGTGCCGGACACAATGTCCAGCACACCCTTTAAGATCTCATTTCCTTCCTCCAGACGGGAGAGTTTCTCCGGTCCGTTAGGCTCCAGAAGGAGTGAGATGATCATTTCTTTTGTCATCGTTTTATGTGCCTTGCTGCGAAATATTATGTAGTTTTGTTTCAGTTTTTTGTCTGTGACTCAGCATCCGAAGCCTGCATCCAGCAGTTCCTTACCGCTGTCAGGATCCACATACAATGTAGCATCCTTATGCATACGCATAACCGTCGCCGGTACCATTTCACGGATCTCTCCGAGGACCGTCTTTCCGACTGCTTCTGCCTTTGTTGCTGCAGGAACCATACAGAGAAGTTTCTTTGCTCTGAACAGTGCCGGAACGGTCAATGTCAGTGCATGGGTCGGAACCTGCTCCAGTTTCTCGAAACATCCGTCATGGACCTGCTGATTACGGCAGCGATCATCCAGTTCAACAATGTTGACCAGATTCTGATCATCAAAATGTGCCACAGCAGGATCATTGAACGCAATATGTCCGTTCTCACCGATTCCCATAAACACGATATCGACCGGATTCTCTTCCAGGATCTTACTGTAACGGAGTCTCTCCGCTTCGATATCCTCTGCACCACCCTTCAGGTAGTCTACAGAAGCAAAGGGAACCAGATCAAAGATTCCACGACGCAGGAAATTACCGAATCCCTGAGGTGCATCCTCGGGCAGTCCGATATACTCATCCATATGATATCCATGGACCTTGGACCAATCCACATCGCTTGCTGCCAGTGCAGCAAGAAATTCATTCTGAGAAGGAGCTGCGGCAAAGATAACGTTTACACTGCCCTTCTCTGCGATCACTTCATTCAGAGCCTTTACTGCATCTTTTGCTGCCTTCTCACCCATAGCCTGACGGCTCTCATAGATCTCAACAGTAAGATTACCGGCTTTTCCCTGCTTTAACATGGTCGTTCTCCTAACCCTTTATGTGCTTATCCCTGCAGTCCGCGAGACTGACGATCCATATCCTCGACAACGATATCATAGATCTCACCAAGGCTGCGGCAATATTCCAGAACCTTCCAGGGTTCATTGGTATGATAATGGATCTTGATCAGATCATCATCGCCAACGGCCAGCAGGCAGTCACCAACAAAATGCTCTACAAAGTAATCGTAGATATCATCCTCGTCCAGTCCTTCTCCCTCGATCAGGAGCTGGGTGTCATAACGAAATTCAATACTCTGCTCAGGTAATGCCATTTTCTTTATTTCCTTTCTTAATTGAAAACTGATCTGTATCTACCATGGGACAGCCTTTCAATATCGCTGCACCATATTTGATCTGTTCTTCTTATTGTATCACAGCAGGACCAAGTTGTGAACCAACACATCATCCCAAGTTGATGTATCCAGCTTCATCAACCAGATAACAACCGCCAGGAGCAGAATGGATATTACCTCCACTGCTACCAGCTTCATCATCATATTCTTAAATGCTCTAGGATCTCTGGCAGATCTGATCGCCTCAGGATTAGGCTGAGATAATCTAGCTGCCAGGGCCTGATTTTCCTTGTGGATCTGTTTCACGATGATCAATCCTACAGCTACTGTTAGGATAAATCCTCCGAATCCCGCGATCTGAGAACCAAGATCCATAACGGCTGTCAGATTATCCAGTGAATAGGTTCCGTTAAAGCATCCGATCAGTTTTAACAGAACGACGACTTCCAAGAGACTATAGGCAAAGGGAACTCCCACAAATATCAGCATGACATTTTGCATCAGAGCTTTTTCCTTCGGATCCGGTTTCGGGAAGCCAAGTTCCAGTGCCTTCTTATAGGAACGCTTCATCATCAGTAAACTCAGTAATATTCCAAGCAATGGGGGCACTAAGATGACCATAACATCCATCAATGCATAATTCACAAACATAATCTTATCCTTCTTTCAATACTTACGGACATGTATTCAACCATGACCTTGATTTAAAGATTCTTTTTGATGATACCCTCATACAGGATCTCACCGATCTCTGCCATACATACAGCAGCCTCATTGTCTGCGGTATAGCCTGTATCTGAGCCACCACCTGCGATCAATGCATAGACATAGGTTTTATCCTCTGTAAAGATCCATCCGGCATCCGCTCTTTGATCTTCGTCAAAGCCGGTTTTGGATCCACATCGAATATCAGGCTGTTCAGCGATCCTTCTGAGGAACATATCTTTATACTGCTGCTTCTCTAAAATGTCATTGAATACAGTCAGACTCTCTTCACTTAGGATCTCTCCCTTTTCCAAGAGAACAAGGTATCTTGTCAGATCCGTTACATTTGCCTGTGCAAAGCATCCGATCTTCAGATTTTCCTCTGTCATGGCGATCCTTCGATTGACACCGGACTTAGTGATCCCGCAGGACGCAAGATGATCTTTGACCACTTTTGCTCCTCCAAGATAGGCCAGCACCTTGTTGGTCGCCGTATTATCACTGACGATCACCATTAAGGTAGCCAGGTCTTTTATACTGTAATCTCCTTCATCCAGATATTGCAGCACACCGGAGCCCTCTACCTTATCCCCATTTTTCACTGTAACTCGATCGGAAAGACTGAACTTCTCAGCCTCTTTTTCACATTTTTCCAGTAAAGCTCCCAGTATAAACAATTTGCCTACACTGGCGATCTTCATGATCCTTTCAGGATCCTTCTCATAATAGACATTTCCCGCAACATCCGTCAAACGGATCGACATGGAACCATCAAATCGATCCAGGGTATTTTGGATCTTTTCCGATATATCGAGCATTCCCGTACCTCATAAACATGTATCTGATGACTATATTATCTAATATAACTATTGTACTCTATTTGACAGAAAAAGCGATGAGAAATCGTAGTATTTTTCGATTTCTCATCGCTTAGATTCCAGATCAAATAGTCGATTGCATTTTAACACCGGACCATTATTTCATAAAACGGATCGCATTATAGATACAGATTCCGATGATAACCGCCATCAATCCCATAAACAGTTTATCGACGGTAGAGGAAGGAATCTTCTTGTTGATCTTTCGACCGATCGCTCCGCCACCGATTCCACCGGCAACCATAACGATCAGACAGATCCAGTTAAATTCAGGAACGCTCTTTGTTACCAGTGTCGAAATAAAGCTGGCTGCCTGAGAGAACAGGATAATATACAGGGAACTTCTGGCTGCCTGTTTCGTTTCCATACTGAAAAAGAAGAACAGTACTACCAGGTTGATCGGGCCACCACCGATTCCAAGGAAGCTGGACATGATTCCGAGGAGCAGACCAAGGATCACACAGACAATGGGACTCTGAATATGATGGGATTTGATCTTCGCTTTATAGATAGTATATACCAAGGTTCCCAGTGTGATGATTCCCAGACAGATTGCCTGGATACCGCCTACACGATCAGGATTAGGAGATAAAGATTTACAGAAAGAAAATAACTCTTTACCGACAATACCACCGATAACAGCACCGATCGCCAGCGGAGTATCTACTTTGAGGTCAACTTTCTGCTCTTTCGAAATAATACCCTTGGTAACACTGTAGCAGCTCATAGCGAGAACCGTGCAGCCACTCAAAAAACTGATCGTAGACACACTGGCGACGCCAAAAAGATCCAGTGTAGGCTTAATGATAACTCCTCCACCGATACCACAGATCGCACCGATAATAGACGCCAGCAAACTGATAATAAAGAATACGGGATATACCCAGATCTCCATAATATCTCCTTCTCGATCCTAAAAGATCGAATGAAATCAAACATCAGGAATTATACCATAGCCTGAAACACAAATAATAGGCAAAGAAAAATAAAAAAATCGCTTAAACTTTGTTTAAGCGATTCGAGTTGCGGAGATAGGACTTGAACCTACGACCTTCGGGTTATGAGCCCGACGAGCTACCAACTGCTCTACTCCGCGATGAAAAATGCCGGCTCAAAACCGGCAGAATGGAGGAAGGTGGATTCGTACCACCGAAGGCAGTGCCAGCAGATTTACAGTCTGTCCCCTTTGGCCACTCGGGAATTCCTCCATGAAAAAAGCCAACGATCGGACTCGAACCGGTAACCTGCTGATTACAAGTCAGCTGCTCTGCCAATTGAGCCACGTTGGCACAAAAAGGAAAGAGATGGTCACTATAGGGTTCGAACCTATGACATCCTGCTTGTAAGGCAGGCGCTCTCCCAGCTGAGCTAAGCGACCATATCTCGATTATCGGTACGATTAAATCGTAACCAAGCAACTTAATGTTGCAGCGACTCGGAGGGGGCTCGAACCCCTGATCTTCGGCGTGACAGGCCGACGTAATAACCAACTTTACCACCGAGCCAAACCATAAAGGCTTTTGGGCCTTGAAAACTGCATACCAAACAACTTCCCGAGATTCTTTTCTTTAGCGTATTCTTCTTCACTTCATTCTCACGTCTCAAGTCTTTCGTAAGAACCGTCAGGTTCTTACAAACTTGCTCCGCAAGTTTTGAACAAGCTCCTCGACCTATTAGTATCGGTCAGCTCAACATGTTACCATGCTTACACCTCCGACCTATCTCCTTGTAGTCTTCAAGGGGTCTTACTTCTCTCGAATGGGATATCTCTTCTTGAGGGTGGCTTCACGCTTAGATGCCTTCAGCGTTTATCCATTCCAGACATAGCTACTCTGCTGTGCATTTGGTATGCAACAGATACACCAGCGGTCTGTCCATTCCGGTCCTCTCGTACTAAGAACAGCTCCTCTCAAATATCCTACGCCCACGACGGATAGGGACCGAACTGTCTCACGACGTTCTGAACCCAGCTCGCGTACCGCTTTAATGGGCGAACAGCCCAACCCTTGGGAC
>JAZUIK010000048.1:0-4469 GCA_045642205.1 Bianqueaceae bacterium | reverse complement strand
TGTTGTCAATAATGCCAAATACATTTTTTCATATCTTTTGCACAAATATTGATAAAGTGTGAACGGATTTTTTTAGACAATTCCTTTATTTATGCGGTTTGCAGGATATTTTAGCCTGCTGCAGCACTTTAAAAAGATTTTTGAATAAAATCTTTCAAAAAACCCTCTCCTCTCGCTCTGGCAAAGGGCTTTGTTCAAATTGCCCATTCTTTTTTATCGATTTGCGCTTTTGGCATTTTGTACACTTCTTCAACAGGATGGTATTTCAGCGTACCAGCAGATTAGACCAGGCACGTCTTCCCTCTGCGTCTTCCACCTCGATCCGCACAAAACGATCTGCAGATCCGTACGGATAGAAAGCTTCCGTCAAGGGTCCATTTCCTCTGTAGAATGTCCGGTTTCCGTTGTAGAGCGTATTGGTCATAAACCGGATAATAGCGGCATCGGAGCATTCAACTCTGACACCCTCTTCCTCCACCGTAATCTGGTAGATCTCAGGTCCCTGAGAAGAATAGAACCTGCCAGCCATCAAGGCTTCATACAGTGCCGGCCAGGTCCTCTCCTTCGCCTGCACCATAACATATCCCTTAAAGTGGTCTCTGTCGTAGAAGTGGGTATCATCCACTGCTGTGATCAGCTTGTAGATCCCTCGGCTGGCCAGATAATCGATATACAGATCGGAGTAACCTCTTCCACTGTACACCTCTGATACGCCATTATAGATCTCGATGGCATCATAGTCCTGCAGTGCCATGCACTGTTCAAAACTCATAAGACTCCAGATAGGATGCGCCAGGGTACAGAAAGCTCCCTGCTTCTTGATCTCGTTCACGATCCACTGCGGGGATACACTGTTATCCTGAGGGATCTCCTCTGTCATGCCTACCGCGGTAATGTGGTAGGCATATTCCGGACCGCCCTTATCCAGATAATTGCGGTCGAATTCCGCTGCCGGGACTACGAGGATATCTTCATCCTCGCAGCCGGCAAACATTTTTCTGTGGTCGGTCAGTGCCAGAAAATCGTATCCGCCCTTTTTATAAAGAGCGATACATTCTTCCTGACTGATCCGTCCGTCGGAATTCTGTGTGTGAGTGTGCAGATTGCCTTTCCAGAAGGGAACTCCCTTTTCAAAGATCTCTGCCATATTACATCATCTCGATTCTGATATTGAAGTCAAATTCGGGCTCATTGAAGCGATATGCCTCTGCCAGTCTGGGGCCACAGCTGTTGGAACCGATACCTGCCATAGCATAGTCAAGATGCAGTACGGTATAAGGAGCTTCCTCCAATTCGTAGTTATGCATCTTCTTTGTCAGTTCCATATCCGTATAGCGGGAAATATTGAAACTGAAGCCCTTCTTGGAGAAGGCACTGATGCCGTCTCCTCTTTCGTTCTCTACAAAGACTTCCTTACAGCCATAGTGAGAACCGTTCTCCTGCGGCTTGATGTAGTCCTCATAGTTGTCCACAGGATCCGTCAGGAAACGACCGAAGTAGGAAGCACGTCTCTTATCGATGTAGCTCTCCTCTGGGCCATAACCCAGATACTCTACCTCACGGATATCCTTTGCCAGAGGCAGTACAAGGCCAAAGCGGGGCAGTTCGGGCATATTCATATCCTTGGTAACATGGATCTTCGTGTCAATGGTACCGTCACCGCCGATGGTATAAGTGCACTCCATGGTCATGACTCTCTGACGATATACAGGGAGAAGTGCCATGGTGCAGCGGATAACAGCCTTTCCATCTTCCAGATCGGCACTGGCCTCATATACTCTGGGCTTGACCATATCGTAGCCTGCTCTCTCCCAGGAATTGCGAAGAGTACGATCGTTATCGGTAGGCGCTCTCCAGATATCGAAGGAAGCAGGTGCAGCCAGACGATCCAGTCCCTGGAATACCAGGTGATCGAAACATCCGCTCATCTTATTAAAGCTGTAACGAACATCATTGCAGATGATGAGGATCTCCTTGTCGGTCTCTTCGATAAGGAACTCACCCTTCTCCTGCTCGGGAATAAAGGTCTCACCCTCACGGATCAGCAGCTGGTCAAATCCCATCTCTCGGCCTGCTTCGGTCAGGAGGTCATCATTTCTCTGCACATAGAAGATGTTCAGACGGACATCACTTTCCTTCTCTTCAGGGATCTCAACAGGGATCGTGACCTCCACGCTCTTATGAGGCTCACAGGAGATCTCGGGAAGGAGCAGCGTCTGCTCAGGTTCACCGTCTACCTGTACCTCATAGAAACCGGCTACACTCTCTTCCAGGTTGGTGAAGTCAAAGTAGTTCGTAAATCGGACCGTTGCCTCGCCATTCTCAACCTTCAGAAGTTCTGCGCGTACAGGACGGATGACATTCTTATACTCCAGAAGGCTCTCAGAAACACTGCGATCCGGTTTTACAAGACCATCCATACAGAAGTTGCCATCATGCGGATACTCACCGAAATCTCCACCATAAGCGAACTTTTCCTTGCCATCAGGTGTCGTTCCCATGTACACGCCATGGTCACACCACTCCCAGACAAAGGCACCCATAAAGCCGTCATGGCGCTGGATACACTGCCAGTAGTCTTCCGCATCTCCGGGGCCGTTACCCATGGCATGGATAAACTCACACAGCACATAAGGCTTGGTGTTCTCCGGATTTTCGAAATACTCATCGATCTGAGGAACAGGTGCATACATGCGGCTGAATACATCTAGCATGGAGGTATCGTTGATCCTGTAGGTAGGATTGTCGTGAGAACGCTCGTAGTGGGTCAGACGGGTAGGATCATATTCCTTCACCCACTTGCCGGACTCTTCAAAGTTGACGCCGTAGCCGGCCTCGTTTCCAAGAGACCAGATCACAACGGCGGCGTTGTTCTTATCACGATGGACATTTCTCTGCTGACGATCCAGATTAGCTTCCTTGAACATGGGATCGGCTGCCAGCAGGCAATAATTGTCACACCAGGTTTCTTCATTAATAATGGAAATGGAACCATGGGACTCCAGGTCTGCCTCAGCGATCATATAGAAACCATACTGAGAACAGAGCTGAGGGAACCAGGGTGCATTGGGATAGTGGCTGGTACGAATCGCATTGATGTTGTGCTCCTTCATCAGCTGCAGATCCACCATGGCCTGCTCCTCACTGATGGCATAACCGGTGAAAGGATCACTGTCATGACGATTAACACCACGGAACTTGATATTCTGTCCGTTCAGAAGAACGACACTGTCCTTGACCTCGATCTTACGGAAACCGATGAGCTGAGAGATCGCCTCCTCGGGATTCTCCAGGACCAGGGTGTACAGAATGGGATTTTCCGCATTCCACTTCTCAACATTTTCCACAACGAACTCTACGTCTTCCTCTGCCACAGGTTGAGAAACGATGAGTTCACCCTCCGGATCATATAAAGATGCCATGCAGGGAACGGGAGCGGTGAAATCTGTCTTTAATGTCAGTACACCATCCTTATAGTCATTCTTCAGATCGATCATGGCGAAGAAATCTCTCAGATGCTTCTCGGGACGAACAAGGAGATAGACATCACGGAAGATTCCGCTCATACGGAGCTTATCCTGATCTTCCAGGTAAGATCCGTCACACCATTTAAGGACAGCTACGGTCAGATCGTTATCACCCTCGGAGATCTTATCCGTCACGTCAAACTCACTGGTGGAGTGGCTGACCTGAGAATAGCCGACAAACTGACCATTGATCCATACATAGAAGCAGGAGTCCACACCTTCAAAATTCAGATAGTACTTATCACTGCCCATGGTGCCCACTTCGAAGGTAGTCTGATAGACACCTACCGGATTCTCCTTGGGAACATACGGAGGATCATAGGGGAAAGGATAATTGACATTGGTGTACTGGTGACGATCATAACCAAAATTCTGCCATACGGAAGGAACCGGGATCTCTCTCTCAGACACATCGTCCAACCAGAAATCATCCGGCAGATCATAGACGCTCTCGTAGTACTTAAAGCCCCACATGTCATCGGAAAGAAGCTGGAATCTGTCGGATGTGGTGCGGTCCTGCTGGACCAGTTCACCCATCTGCAAAGAGCTGACGCCTTCCTGTGTGGAATAGGGTACATAGTAGGCACGATTTTCTTCGCAGCCTACATGGAGGGTCTTAGGATCCTCAAAATACTTGGGAATGTTCATTCTATGCATCTCCTTTTTGAGAATTATTGATACAGTGCATTAAACATGAGCTTGAAGGTTCCCCAGGTCTGCACACGCTTGGTAGGAGCAAAGCCGTAAAGGACGACGTCTCCCTTACCATAAGGCGCGCGGACCACCAAAGCATGGTTTGCCACTTTCTTTTCGCCCACCAGAAGACCGCTCTTTAACAGATCCTTCTTTGCAAAGCGAACGGGAATATCATACTCGCCGGCGTGGAATCCGTCAATGACATCGAAGACCGGTCCGTTCCAGTGGAACACCAGTGTCTCCTCA
>JAZUIK010000047.1:0-2868 GCA_045642205.1 Bianqueaceae bacterium | reverse complement strand
TCCGACTTTGTATTTGAGACCGCCTCATTGATATATTAGCTGAAAAGTGGTGTAGAAAGGTATCTGTCACCTGAGTCGGGAAGGAGAACTACGATGTTCTTGCCCTGGTTTTCAGGTCTTTCTGCAAGGATTGATGCAGCCTTTAATGCGGCACCTGATGAGATACCTACGAGGATACCTTCGCTTACTGCGAAAAGCTTACCCTCTGCAAATGCGTCCTCATTTTCGATGGCGATGATCTCATCGTAAATCTTTGTGTTTAATGTATCAGGTACAAAACCGGCACCGATACCCTGGATCTTGTTAGGACCGGCAATACCCTTGGAGAGTACCGGAGAGGTGTCCGGTTCCACGGCAATGACCTTTACCTCAGGCTTAACGGATTTCAGATATTCACCGGTTCCGGTGATGGTTCCACCGGTACCGACGCCGGCAACAAAGATATCCACCAGACCGTCGGTGTCGGAGTAGATCTCGGGACCGGTAGTCTCTCTGTGAGCTTTGGAGTTGGAGGGATTGGTGAACTGAGAAGGAATAAAGCTTCCAGGGATCTCTCTGGCAAGTTCTTCTGCCTTGGCGATGGCACCGGTCATCCCCTTAGCGCCCTCGCTTAAGACCAGTTCAGCACCATAGGCTTTCATCAGGATACGGCGCTCCATACTCATGGTATCAGGCATTACAATGATGGTGCGATAGCCTCTGGCAGCCGCGATGGAGGCAAGACCAATACCGGTATTACCGCTGGTGGGCTCGATGATCACGGAACCTTCTTTTAAGATGCCTGCTTTTTCGGCATCGTCGATCATATATTTCGCTACACGGTCCTTAGCGGATCCGGCAGGATTCAGGTATTCAAGTTTAGCGTAGAGTTTGGCTTTCAAACCATAAGCTTTTTCGATATGGGTCAGCTCTAACAGGGGAGTACCACCGACAAGCTGGTCGGCAGAAGTGTAGATCTTGGACATGAGGATACCTCCTGAACAAAAGATTATCGGGATTTATGAGGGATAACAAACATCTTCCTCGGCAGTTCCAAAACGATCACGATACCAAGAACGATGGCAAGTACGGATTTGATGGCGTTAAAGCCGCTTTCTGCGGCCAGGGAAGTTTCTCCCATGACCATATAGTAGGCGGTCCAGTAGATACCGCCGCCCGGGATCAGGGGAAAGATGCCTGTGGTCAGAAAGACAGTTACAGGACAGCGCATCCAGACAGATGCATAACGGGAAAGGAGAATGACCAGCAGAGTGGCAAAGAACGTACACTCTGTGGCACTTAAGGTGGTGAAAGATAGGATGTAATAAAGCAGCCAGCCGATGGCAGCCACGATGCCGCACATCAGATAGTATTTCTTAGGAACCCCAAACAGCAGGGCAAAGGCTACGGTACCGATAAAGGCAGCACCGACCTGTTCGATCAGAGTTATCAAAGTCATTCCGGAGATCATAATAGGATACCTCCAAAAAGATGACGATAAGCGATAAAGACAAAGGCGACACCTACGGCGATACAGATAAAGCCAAGGATCGCATCCAGCAGACGGACAGTACCGGAAAGGTAATCTGAATCCGCCATGTCACGGATACCGTTGGTAAAGGCAACTCCGGGGATCAGGGGAATAATGGATCCGATGATCATATGATGGAGACCGTCTCCCAGTCCAAGAGAAAAGAGCAGCAGACATACAAGGGTAGCAACAGCGCCTCCGGAAAGATTGCAGACGATCTTAGAGAAGCGGGGAAAAGCTACATAGAGCATGAAGATATACAGGACAATACCGGAGATCAGAGCTGCTAAGGCATCGATCAATGTACCGCCAAAGAGGACACAGAAAGCAGCAGCACCGGCGCCGGAAGCAATGATCTGGGACAGATAGCTCTTGCCCTTGGCGTTGCGGATCTCTTCCAGTCGCTTGGCGACTTCATCGATGGTATATCTTCCCTCCTCGATCTCACGGGAGAGCTGGTTGATCATGACAACCTTATAGAGCTGAGTGCCCTTCATGGGAATGAACTTGACCCGGGCAAAGACCTTGCTGTGCTTTTCGTCGTCTCCTGTCATGAAGATGCCGTTGGACAGGACAAAAAACTCTTCGTTCTTGATACCGAAATGGGCAGCGATGCGCTGCATGGTCTCTTCCACACGGAAGATCTCGGCACCATTTTCCAGAAGGAGTTCTCCAGCCAGCTGGGTTACCTCCAGGACACGATACATGTCGATAGTTTCATCAGATGGTAAAGCAGAGGAAGCGCTGGACGCTTCCTCTACTCTTTCTTGAACGGGGATTCGTGTTGATTCCACGGATGGAGTCCCTCCGATTGTTTAAAGTGTAATGGTTTCCACCAGTTTGCCGGCTCTGGGGGCAGCAGCGGTGATGGTGATAGTGTCACCTTCCTTACCCTTCAGGATCCAGCTCAGTTTCTTGGAGGTGGGCATATGGCCGGGGGTCACACCGCCCAGACCACCGATAGCAGCACTGTTCCAGAAACCGTTGAGATGGCCGATGTCTTCTTTGGCTTTTCCGGTGATGACCTCAGCGCCTTCCAGAGTTACTTCGATAGGAGCAGCCTTACGGATATCCAGAGCTTCCTTCAGAACATAGGTGGGAAGGAAAGCAGAGTTTGCAATGACCAGATCGACCTTCCAGGTGGATTCATCTACCTTGGTGACGACCTTTTCCTTGGTATAGAGGTGAGGCAGGCAGGCCATTTCACGCAGCAGGAAGTTGGTATGGCGGGCAATGTCGCTCTCCAGGAACTTCAGAGGAGGATTCTGGATAACACCCTTGTAATCGAAGCCGCCGATCTCCACTTCGCCCAGCTGAGGATGCTGGAAAGTCTCCCAGCACTTGAAGCCTTCACCGTC
>JAZUIK010000046.1:0-10936 GCA_045642205.1 Bianqueaceae bacterium | reverse complement strand
GCTTGAAGACTCCCTCATCGATCTGAGAAAGGATAACAGAGGAATGGACCTCCAGTCCCTTCAGCTTATCCAGCTGATCCATAGCCTTCTTTGCATTCTCATCACTGAGAGAAGCAACGCTTAAGAGGATCAGAAGCTCATTTAAGTGAAGCAGAGAGTTACTGGAACCCAGATGATCTACCTTCAGGTTCATGATGGGAGAGATCATCTCAGGAGCGATCAGCTTGACGCTGTCATCGATCCCTGCCAGATACTTCAGTGCATTCAACAGCATAGCAGAAGATGCACCAAGGAGCATGGAAGTCTTACCGGTGATAACGGTGCCGTCTTCCATCTGGATCGCAGCGGCGGGATTTCCGGTCTCTTCACCCTTAATGTTAGCAGCACTGACAACGGCTCTCTCGGAAACTTCGATACCGGCCTTGTTCATCAGGATGGCGATACGATCAGCGATCAGCTCGGGCTGATTACCCTTTCTTGCCTCACACATAGCGGTATAGTAACGACGGATGATCTCCTGACGGGAAGCGTCTGCACAGGCATCGCTGTCACACATACAGAAGCCGACCATGTTGACACCCATATCGGTGGGAGACTTGTAAGGAGAGGATCCCTGGATCTTCTCGAACATAGCGTTCAGAACAGGGAAGATCTCAACGTCACGATTGTAGTTGATGGTAGTAGTACCATAGGCTTCCAGATGCCAGGGGTCGATCATGTTGACATCGTCCAGATCAGCAGTTGCAGCTTCATAAGCCAGGTTAACAGGATGGTTCAGAGCGATATTCCAGACGGGGAAGGTCTCGAACTTAGCATATCCTGCCTTGATACCTCTCTTGTTCTCATGATAGAGCTGAGACAGACAGGTAGCCATCTTTCCGCTTCCGGGACCGGGTGCGGTGATAACGACCAAAGGTCTGGAGGTCTCGATATAATCATTCTTTCCAAGTCCCTCATCGGATACGATCATGGGTACGTTGGAAGGATATCCGGCAATGGGATAATGACGATAGGTCTTCAGGCCAAGAGCCTTCAGACGTCTCTCATATGCCAGAGCAGCGGGCTGCTCTGCAAAACGGGTCAGGACAACAGAACCGACCATCAGACCATTAGCGGTAAATGCATCGATCAAGCGCAGTACATCCGCATCATAGGTAATACCCAGATCGCCGCGGACCTTGTTCTTTTCGATGTCCGCTGCATTGATAACGATAACGATCTCAGCCTGATCCTTTAATTCCTTCAGCATGGTGATCTTGGAATCCGGAGCGA
This sequence comes from Bianqueaceae bacterium, assembly GCA_045642205.1. Taxonomy (GTDB): domain Bacteria; phylum Bacillota; class Clostridia; order Lachnospirales; family Bianqueaceae; genus RUG760. The sequence continues at coordinate 9,664 of JAZUIK010000046.1, read as the reverse complement.
AACCGGGAAGAACACGGGAAGCATGGAAATCATCAAACAGCTTTCCGCCAAATTCCAGATACAGCTTTCCGCCGAACTGCTGTATCCTTTCACGGATCTTCTCCGACTGGATCTGATGATACTTTGCATTATCAAAACCGATTCTCATAGGGTCTATCCTTTCCTCGTACAGACAATCTTACAAATCAAAAATATTTCAGTATTCTACCACACAACAAAATTCTCTTCAATGCAGTAAAGTACAGAAATTTCACTTAAAGACGTGCGTTTTTATCACGCTTTGACACCCTTCTTTTTACAGATGTCATTTAAACAGCAGCGATCACAATAGGGTTTGGTCCTGGCGGTACATACCTCACGGCCATGGTCTACCAGTCGGTGGCACAGACCGTTTCCCTCCTCCGGAGGAACGATCTTCCAAAGAGCCATCTCCACCTTCTTGGGATCTTTCTCATCATCCACCAGACCGATACGGTTACTCAGACGGATGCAATGGGTATCCGTTACGATAGCCGGTTTTCCGAACACATCGCCCATGATCAGATTGGCACTCTTTCTTCCTACACCGGGAAGAGAAAGCAGCGCATCAAAATCATCCGGTACCTTGCCGCCATACTGCTCTTTTAATACCTTCATACAGGCAGAGATATCTTTTGCCTTGCTGCGACCAAGTCCGCAGGGACGAACGATCGCCTCGATCTCCTCTACACTGGCAGCTGCCAAAGCATCCACATCAGGAAATACCTTATACAGATCCTGGACTACCACGTTGACTCTGGCATCCGTACACTGGGCTGCCAAGCGTACACTGACCAGCAGTTTCCACGCTTCATCGTACTCCAGAGTACAATCGGAATCCGGATAGGCCTCTTTTAATCGTTCGATACAGAGTTTAGCCAGCTCCTTCTTAGTCATTCAGAGCCTCTCTTTCCTTCTTCTTATGGTAATCCAAAGCCACACGGATCACAAAGCCAAGGAACATAGCACCCAGGGAATACAGTGCCGGTAAGATCAGCTTATGCCAATCAGGGATCACAAAGTGACGAGTCGAAAGCATAATGGAAAGTTCAAAGGTCAGATAATCCAGAAGCAGATACATAAAGGCAAAGAAAAATACCATGATCCACTGATAGATACCCAGATTTTTACTGATCCCATAGAAGAAAGAGACTGCTATGGTCATCACAGGCAGAAGGATCGTAAAGGCGATCATCTTATAGCCATCCGTACTGGCATTGCCGCCCTTCCAGAACCACCAGAGAAGTGCAAACCAGACTACTGTGTAGGCTATACAGAAAACATATTCCAGCACCCTATTGGCTGTCACACTGTCGGAGATCTGTGTGAAATAACTGCGTGTCGTAAATTTATCCATATCTATTCCTCGATTTCCCGTATCGGGATGAATTTTTACTTATAAACATGATGCCATTCTATGCCATCATATTTGTATATCATATCATATTTTCGTCCTGATTTGTCATGCAATTCAAAAAACTTCCCTTTCATCTGCCTACTCCTGCGTTGACCCCTTTTTTAACTTGTGATAATATCGATGGCAAAGCAATATTTACCGTCACAAGGAGGTAACTATCTATGTACAAGACCGAAAAGTTCGTACCGAACGATTTCAAACCCGCTCGTTTTGAGTCGGATGGTGTCATCACCCTGAAAGGTCAGGAGATCCCCTACCATACCGTCTCCGAAGATAATGTCTTTTACAGTCCCGACGGAAAGCCCCTGGCTTCCATCTTCTCTTATTCCTACTTCCGCTCCGATGTAGAGGATACCACCAACCGTCCTGTCGTCTTTGGCTTTAACGGTGGTCCCGGATCTTCCTCCATGTATGTCCATGCAGGTTTCCTGGGTGCAAAGCGTATCGTCTACGGAGAGCCCGATCGTCCTACCGCTCTTCCCCCTTATGAGGTCATCGACAACCCCGACTGTCTTTTAGATATCGCTGACGTTGTCCTGGTAGACCCCACCGGTACCGGTTATGGTCAGATCTTTGACGAAGAGCATGCCAAGGATTTCCTGGGCATCGAGCAGGATGCAGAAGCACTGCTTACCTTTATCGAGCAGTGGATGCATCGATATAATCGCTGGCTGAGCCCCAAGTATCTGGTCGGTGAGAGCTACGGTTGTACACGTAATGCTATCGCTGTCGGTATCGCTGCTACCCGCGGTAAGGATCGTTCCTACGGTATCGCATTTGATGGCGTTGTCATGATCGGAAACACCGTCACCGTTGGTAAGTACTTCGGTGAAGGCATTCCTGTTGAGCCCTCCGTCATCGGTTTCCCCACCTGTGCAGCTATCCACTGGTACCACAATCATCCTACCGAGCAGACTCTGGAAGAGTTTGTGGCTGAGGCTAAGGCTTTCGCTGATCACGATTATCTGCTGGCTCTGTATAAGGGTGAGCGTCTCATTGGCGAAGAGAAAGAAGCCATTATCGAAAAGCTCATGTACTACACCGGTATGACCAGAGAGTATCTGGAGGCAAGAGATCTGAAGATCGACTCTCCCACCTTCCGTACCGAAGTCATCCGCGAATCCGGCCGCAGTGTTGCCCGTTTCGATGGTCGTATCACTCGTCCCGTCTATACTCCCCGCCGCGTCGAAGAGACTGTCGGTGTCTGGGATGATGCTTCTTCTGACCGCTACGGCGCTTACTTTTATGGTGCACTGACCGGTGCGATCCTTCCTTCTCTGAATGTCAAGCTGGATCGTCAGTATGTCAGCTCCCTTGGCGTTTACAAGCAGTGGGATCGTTCCGAGACCATGGGAACCACCGGTGAGCAGCTGCGCAATGCCATGCGTCGTGTACCCGGCATGCGTACCTTCTTCGCTAACGGCTGGTATGATGGAGCTACCCTGACCGGTTATGTCTTCCATACCATGGATCACGGCGGACTGCCCATGGATCGTGTCTGCTTCAAGGGTTATCCCTCCGGCCATATGATCTACCTTGGCGAGGAGAACTGCCATAACCTTTGCAATGATATCCGCACCTTTATCCTTGGCGGAGATCCTTCTAAGGAATAAGATTTCCTTAAATAGTTTATAAGAGCAAAGAGCTCGTTTCAACGCTGTGTGCCCGGTCAAGAACCGGTGCACAATGCGCTGAAACGAGCTCTTTTGCTCTACATATCAAATATATAGAAATCTTATTCCAAGAAGGATTTCGCCATGGTGACATCTGTGATGAGAATGGAATTTGGTGTGACTTCACAGGGAAGATACAGGACTTTTACGCCGGCTTTCATGGCTTCCTTAAGGGCTTTGGTAAAGGCCGGATCTGTTTCCTGATTGGGATAGACGATGCTGACCCTTGGCATGGCGATAACAAAAGCCAGGTAGGTTTCATATCCTTCCTTGATCGCCTCCGTCAGCTCTTTCAGATGTTTTGTTCCTCTTTCAGTAGGAGCGTCGGGGAAATATCCCACCCCTTCTCTTTCCAGCGTGCAGCCCTTGACCTCCATCAGAACCTTATGTACTTCATCGGAAGAGTTGTTTCGATACTCTACATAGAAATCTACTCTGGACTGTCCATACGTCTTTTCGGGCTTAATCAATACTTTTCCAGGAAAGATCGAAGTTTCCTTTTCCAGCCACTCCAGGACCACTTTATTGGGAACCTGAGAATCGATGTTGACCCATCCCAGGGAGGGTTTATAGACAGAGATAAGATCGTATCTGGTCTTTCGGGAAGGATTCATGGAATCCTCTAAGATGACTCTGGCACCGGGAAGCAGTAATTCCTTGCATCTGCCGGTGTTCTTCACATGGACCGTTTCCTCTTTTCCATCGATCAACACTTTGGCGATGAATCGATTGGGTCTTTCCACAAAAACCGCTTCTACTGTATGACTGTACTTCATGTTCACCTTTATAAGCCCAAAGACCATGAGCAGATGCCCATGGTCCTTAGTTTATTATTTCAGATTTACTTATGGATACCCATAAAGAAGAATGCCAATGCTCCGGGACCTACATGGGAACCGGTAACAGGTTCATATTGAACAGTCAGGCACTCTCCGGTATATCCCTGCTCACGGAGAAGATCGATCAGCGCTTTCGCACCCTCTTCATTATCCGCATGGGCGATACCGACAGGTTCATCCTTGCTGCGGCAAAGATCATTAAACTTCTTTGCCAGATTCTTAACCGCTGCCTTCTGTCCACGGACTTTCTCGTGTAAAACGATATGACCGGTGGGATCTCCCGTCAGGATGGGCTTGATACTTAACATATTACCGATCAGCGCACTGGCGCCGGAGATACGTCCACCCTTTTTCAGATAGTTCAGATCGTCTACCGTGAAATACTGACACATATAGTGCTTTTCGTTTTCAAGGATCTTAACGATCTCATCGAATTCCTTGCCTTCACGGATCATCTTTGCTGCCTCCAGAACCTGAAGGCCTTCACCTAATGAAGCGGCATAGGTATCGATGGCTGCGATCTTCCTATCCGGATACTCTTCTTTCAGATCATCGATAGCAATACAAGCCGCATTGGCTGTACCGCTGATACCGCCGGACATACCCACATAGAGGCAATCATTACCCTGTTTCAATTCCTTTTCGAAGGCATCGGTAAAATCTCCCACATTGACCAGGGAAGTCTTGACCTCCACGCCGTGTCTCATCAAGGTATAGAACTTAGGACCATCAAAATCGGTTTCCTCCGAATAATCGGCAGGAACACCATTAAAGGTATAATGAAAGGCTAATACCGTCAGATCATTCTCACGGATGATCTGAAGCGGCAGGTTCGCCGATGTATCTGTAAAAAGTCGGATCATTCCTCGTTTCTCTTCTTTCCCCAGAAGAATAAAGCAACGGTTCCGGGTCCGGTATGAGAACCGATAACCGTACCGATACTGTAGATCTGTACCTTACCCTTCATCTTGGGGAAGGTCTCCTCAACGAGCTTAGCTACATCCTTTGCATCCTCTTCACATGCAGAGTTGGAAATGTAGACCTTGTCAGCATATTCGATGCCGTCATCTACCAGAGACTTCATTCTCTTGAGCATAGCCAGCTTAACCTTCTTCTTGGTACGTACCTTCTCCATGGGGATCAGGCGTCCTTCTGCATCCACATGCAGCAGAGGACAGATATCCAGGATACCTGCAACCACGCCGGATGCCTTGGAAACACGGCCACCCTTGATAAAGAAGGTCAGGTCGGTAGAGAAGAACCAATGCTGCAGCTTCTGCTTGTTATCTTCTGCCCACTGAGCCAGAGTATCCAGGTCCATTCCCTCATCACGCAGATCTGCCAGCTTGTCCATAAAAAGACCGTATCCGGAAGATGCACACAGAGAATCGATGATGATGACCTTTCTGTCAGGATAACGCTCCATACAGATGTTAGCAGCGTTTCTTGCTGAGTTGATAGTACCGGAAATTCCACCGGAAAGAGTCAGATGCAGAACATCCTTACCCTCCTTCAGGAAACCCTCAAAATAGTCAACATACTCAGAGATATTGATCTGGCTGGTGCTGGTATCCTTACCGTTCACCATCTCCTGATAAAACTCAGGGAAAGAGATAGACTGACCAAGATCATCGGGATAAGTCTGATCACCTAACTTGAAATGGAAGCAGATGTAATGGATATCACGTTCGTTGAAATGCTCCATGGACAGATCTGCAGTAGAACAGCAGCTGAGTACATAATTGGACATAGTATATTTCTCCTTCTTCAAAAGTTCTTTCAATGTGTCGCTTCAGGGTGGAAATCCTGCTCCATCCCTTCGACCAGAGAATATGTTGTCATTACCTTATCATCAGAATATACAGAATATCAATCTACTCATCCTTTTCGTTACTCTATTATCTGAACATAAAAAAGTAGAGTCCGGAAAACCGGACTCTACGATTCGTAGAATTCCTTTATTCATGCGGCTTTGCAGGCTTTTTTCGGAATCTGGATGTCAGATAGACGATCAGTTCTCCAGGGATCAAAAGCAGCATGATCTGCCAGAAGTTTTTCCCCGCAAAGAAGAAAAAGGAGAAATAAAAGGCTATGGCTATACTGAAAACCAGCAGCGCAATGATCAGATAATTATACTTTCCCTCCTGCCAGATACTGTGAAGGACCAGCAAGGTAATGAGAGCAACGGGAAGTGCATAGATAAAAGTGATCCATACAAACTGATCCAGGATCCAGAAGACAACAAAGATCAGAAGCGCCAGAGCAAAGATACCCATCAAGGCGATCTCAGTGATATTCTTGGTATCCATATCCGAGAGGAAGGTTTTCTTAGGTTCCGGCTTCCATTCTCCATGTTCGGTCAGGATATGATCCACCGTAACTCCATACAGATCTGCCATGGTCTTTAAGACAAACACATCCGGCAGTGCTTCCGCTCTCTCCCACTTGGAGATCGATTTATCGGAATAACCGATCTTTTCTCCCAGTTCTGCCTGGGTCATCTTGGATGCTTTTCGTAGGTTGATCAGATTACTTGCAACAACGATCTTTAGATCTTCCATTGTTCCTCCTTTCCCTGTATCTGTATACGATAGTACTGATTATTTATTCGCTCTTTGCTGAAGCATTTTTCAGCAGTTCCAATTCTCCCTGAGTCAGTTTTCTCACTTCACCGACAGCAAGATCCTTTAGTTCCAGAGGACCAAAGCTTACTCTTTTCAGGAATGTAACCTCGCAGCCAACCTTCCAGAACATACGCTTGACCTGATGGAACTTTCCTTCCGTTATGGTAAGGTAGGCGGATCGTTCCGTCAGTTTTTCATATTCACCGGGTTTGGACGTAAAATCCTGAAACTCGATGGGAGCCTCCAGGATCTCTTTAGCATTATCAGGAAGCGGTTTATCCAGCTCCGCATAATACTTTTTCTTTACATGATTCTTAGGACTCAGGAGCTGATGATTGAGAAGGCCATCATTCGTGATCAAAAGAATTCCCTCTGTATCCTCATCCAGACGTCCTACCGGAGAAAGATCCTTTCTTTTGGAAGGGACCAGTGACATGACTACCGGCTTATTTCGATCTTCTCTGGCTGTCAGATATCCTGCCGGCTTGTTCATGACATAGTATTCAAACTGTTCCAGTTTGGCAGGTCTTCCATCCACTTCGATCTGATCCTGTTCTGTCACATGCAGATCCGGTTTTACATTGAAATTTCCGTTGACCTTCACTCTGCCTCTTCGGATCATATCCTTGATCTCTGTACGGGAGGCGATCTGAAGTTCACTCAGATATTTATCTAAACGCATCGATCCGTCCTTTATTATACCATATTACGGTCTGCGACCGTTATTTTTTGCTTTCGGTGTGTAGCCTTTACCACCTTGTCTGTTCGACGTAGGGCCATTCTTTCGACCGGCATGATTGCCGTTATTTCCATGACCACGGTTTTCCTGGTTTCTTCCCTTATGGGAACCACCGGATACAGATCCTCCTTTTTCAGGAGTACCGTTGTCATTTTTCTTACCATAGCCTCCGGCCCATCTGGAATCGGCAGCCATCTTTCTCGGCGGGATCAGACACTTTGTCTTATCAAAGCCGATCAGATCTTCTCTTCCCTCTTTTAAGAGTGCTTCCTTGACCAGATCGTAGTTTTCCGGTTTACGATACTGGATCAACGCACGCTGCATAGCTTTTTCATGAGGATTGGTAACGACCTTGACACTCTTCATGGTCCTGGGATCCAGCCCCGTATAGAACATGACCGTAGACAAGGTAGAAGGCGTTGGATAAAAGTCCTGTACCTGCTCGGGCATATAGCCCATATCGCGTACACTCTCTGCCAGGGCAATGGCATCCTTCAGATCCGATCCCGGATGAGAAGAGATCAGGTACGGAACCAGATACTGGTTCATTCCCAGTTCCTTGTTGATCTTCTCAAATCGATCACAGAACTCTTTGTAGACCTTATTTCTCGGTTTGCCCATCAGATCCAGTACATGGTCGGAAACGTGTTCCGGTGCGACTCTGAGCTGTCCGCTAACATGATACTTAGCTAATTCTCTTAAGAAAGTCTGATCTTTATCAGCCAGCACATAGTCAAAACGGATACCGGATCGGATAAAGACTTTCTTGACTCCCGGAAGGGCCCTGAGTTTTCTAAGAAGTGCAATATAGTCACTGTGATCCGCCTTCATGTTCTTACAGGGGGCAGGATACAGACATTGTTTATGGGGACAGGCTCCCTTGGCCAGCTGCTTATCACAGGCCGGTCTGCGGAAGTTTGCCGTGGGACCGCCTACATCGTGGATATATCCCTTGAAATCAGGATCCTGGATCATCTGTTTTGCTTCACGGATCAAAGATTCATGGCTTCTGGTCTGCACGATACGTCCCTGATGGAAGGTCAGCGCACAGAAACTGCAGGCACCAAAACATCCGCGGTTACTGGAAAGAGAGAACTTGATCTCTGAGATCGCCGGCACTCCCCCTGCTGCTTCGTAGGAGGGATGATAGGTGTTCATATAGGGGAGTTCGTAGACATCATCAAATTCCTGGGTCGTCAAAGGACGGGAGGGAGGATTCTGTACGATGTAGCGATTCTCACCGTATTTCTCGATCAAAGGCTTCGCTGCCATAAAGTCTGTATTGCGATACTGGATCGCAAAGCTTTCCGCATAGACTCTCTTATCTTTCGAAACTTTTTCATAATCCGGCAGCAGGATACCGCCCAGATTGCTTAGGACATTGGAAACATCTCTTGTCTTATAGACGGTACCGGGGATATAGGTAATATCCTTCACATCCATTCCGCTGTCCAGTGCCTCAGCAATGGCCACGATGGACAGTTCACCCATACCGTACATTAAAAGATCGGCTCCGGAATCCAAAAGGATCGAGCGCTTCATCTTGTCTGACCAGTAATCATAGTGTCCAAGACGTCTCAGACTGGCTTCAATACCGCCGATCATCAAGGGAACATCCTTATACTTTTTCTTGATCAGATTGCAATAGACGATGGTGGCATAGTCCGGACGCTTACCGAACTCTCCACCGGGTGTATAGTAATCGTATTTTCTCTTCTTCTTGTTGACGCTGTAGTGACAGACCATGGAATCCATGTTGCCGGCAGAGACTAAAAAGCCCAGTCTCGGCTTTCCGAACACATCAATACTGTTTTCATCCTTCCAGTCAGGCTGAGGGATCATACACACCTTGAAGCCTCTGGACTCCAGTACACGGGAGATAATGGCCGGTCCGAAGGAGGAATGATCCACATAGGCATCGCCAAAGATATAAACAAAATCAGGCTGATCCCAGCCGCGCTCTTCCATTTCCTTTATGGTCATGGGCAGAAACTGTTTCGTTATTTCCTTGTCCATATCGGATCCCTCCTTTCTTAAGATCTTATGATTTTAAGATCTTATGATCTTATAAGGATACCATATTTTCCTCCAGAAGAAAAGAGACCGCTCGCGCAGTCTCTTTGGTGTTTACTTTTGCATTTGCTTTTACAAATGCAAATGAGATCAATCAAAGTCAAGCATTTCCTTGACCTTGCCGTAGTAAGCTCTGGAGGCAATAACGGACTCTCCGTTTGTCATATGGATCCTTCCTCTTCCTCCACCCTCTGATGCGATGCTGGCAATCTTGGAAGCATTGATCAGCATGGATTTGGAAATACGGATAAAACCATAGGCCTTCAGCTTCTCCTCCACCT
>JAZUIK010000045.1:0-26548 GCA_045642205.1 Bianqueaceae bacterium | reverse complement strand
CAAGGCTGTATCGATTCCCACGGTGGAGGTCCACATCTCCAAGGTAGATGAGAGAGAAGAGTTCAGACAGATCAGTTATATCCGTCTTGCCTGCATCGATACCATTACCGGACGCGGACTGCAGGGTTATCTGGATGCCATGGACCTTCTGATCGAAAGGAACTGATCCTATGAGAGTAACGATCAGCCCCTCTAAAGCTGTGGGTGATCTGAAGGCACCGCCTTCCAAGAGTATGGCACACCGTATGCTGATCTGTGCAGGACTGTCTGATGGCATCAGTATTGTAAAAGGTGTTGAGCCTTCGGAAGACGTACTGGCCACCATCGATTGCCTGAATGCCATGGGTGCGGAATGTACCCTGGAAGGCAGTACGGTTACGGTCAAGGGAATCCATCCCGCCGATCGAAAAGAGAATGTGATCCTTCCCTGCAGAGAGTGTGGAAGTACCTTGAGGTTCTTCGTTCCTCTTTGTCTGATGAAAGATGCAAAGGCTTCTCTTACGGGATCAGAAAGACTGATGAATCGCCCCTTAAGTATCTATGAGGAACTCTGTAAAGAGAAAGGCTTTGTCTATCAGAAAGAGGGTAATTCTCTTTGTGTACAGGGTGTTTTGACGGGTGGTGAGTACCATATTCCCGGTAATGTGAGCAGCCAGTTCATTTCAGGACTATTGTTTGCACTGCCTCTTTGTGAAGAGGACAGCCGTATCGATCTGATCCCTCCTGTGGAGAGCCGTCCCTATATCGATATGACGATCGAAGCGCTCTCACTGTTTGGTGTTACAGCCTGCTGGGAGAACGATCACTGTATCATGATCCCCGGAAGTCAGCGATATCAGAAGAGAGAGACAGAGGTGGAAGGAGACTGGTCCAATGCCGCCTTCTTTGAAGCCTTTAATTATCTGGATGGTAACGTAGGATTAAGCGGCTTAAAGGATGATTCCCTGCAGGGAGATAAGATCTGCAGAGAACATCTGAAAAAGCTGTCTGAGGGAATGCAGGAGATCGATATCTCCGATTGTCCTGATCTTGGACCGATCCTGATGGCAATGGCCAGCGTGCTCCATGGTGCCAGATTGACAGGGACCAGGAGACTCAGGATCAAGGAAAGCGATCGTGCAGAGGCCATGCGGGAGGAACTGGAAAAGTTCGGTGCTACCGTTGTGGTCAATGAGAACGATGTGTGGATCCCCAAGGTGGAATTACATTGCCCTAAGGAACTGTTAATGTCTCACAACGATCATCGGATTGCCATGTCACTTGCCGTTGTTTCATCAAGATATGGCGGAGTGATCGATGGAGCAGAATGTGTCAGAAAGAGTCTTCCGGATTTCTTTACACGGATTGGAAACCTGGGAGTGGAGGTAACGATTGATGGAATGGATCAGTAAGAATAATATCCTGGTCGTAGGTCTGGGTCTGATCGGCGGAAGCTATGCCAGAGGACTGACCAGACTGGGTTACCATGTGGAAGCCATCGATGCCAGAGAAGAAGCCATTTCCTATGCTCTGGAAAACGGGATCATCCAAGCAGGCAGTGTTACGGTGGATCCGGAGATGGTCCATAAAGCTGATGTTGTCATCTTTGGTCTGTATCCCGGTGTCTTCCTGGATTGGATCAAGACCAATCAGCATCTGTTTAAATCCGGAACCTATCTCACTGATGTGACCGGTGTTAAATCCTGTATCGTGTACGATATCCAGGAGATACTTAGAAAGGACGTGGAGTTTGTTCCGGCCCATCCCATGGCCGGTAAGGAAGTCTACGGAGTGGAAAACTCCGATGCAAGGATCTTCTTAAATGCCAACTACATCGTTACGCCTACGGAGAAGAATACACCTGAGGGCATCGAATGGTGTAAGAGCCTTGGAAAGATCCTTGGATTCAGACGGATCTCCGTTCTGAGCCCTGAGGAACACGATAAGATGATCGGATTTGTATCACAGCTGACCCATGTGATCGCTGTGGCACTGATGACCTGTAATGACAACACCAATCTGGTAGATTATACGGGAGACTCTTTTAGAGATCTGACCCGTATCGCACGGATCAACGAGTCCATGTGGAGTGAACTGTTCATCCGAAATAAGGAAGCCCTTCTGAAGGATATGGATACCTTTGTTGAGGAGATCATGACCTTAAGAGGCATGTTGGAAGCGGATGATATGGAAGGATTAAAGCAGAAGATGCGTCTGTCTACGGAAAGACGAGCTCTGTTTGATAAATAAGCATAACCAAAGAAAGAGGTAATAGATCATGAATATGGATTTCAAGCGTAAGCTGACCATTCCCATGGAAGTCAAGGAGATGTATCCTGTAACGGCAGCAATTTCCGAGATCGTTGAAAAGCGTGATATCGAACTGAAAAAGATATTTGCAGGCAAGGACGATCGTCTGGTGCTCATCATCGGACCCTGCAGTGCAGATCGTGAAGACAGTGTGTTGGATTACATTTCCCGTCTGAGAGAAGTAGCAGAGAAGGTTAAGGATAAGATCTTTATCGTTCCCCGTATCTACACCAATAAGCCCAGAACCAACGGTGACGGCTATAAGGGATATGTCCATCAGCCGGTTCCCACTGAAGCTCCCGATATGTTCAAGGGTATCATTGCAACCCGTGAACTGCATATGAAGGCAATCCAGGAGACCGGATTTTCCTGTGCCGATGAGATGCTGTACCCCGGTAACTACAAGTACCTGGATGATCTTCTTGGTTATGTGGCTGTCGGTGCCCGCAGTGTTGAGAACCAGGAGCATCGCTTAACTGCCAGCGGTATCGAAGTACCTGTCGGAATGAAGAACCCCACCGGTGGTGATTACAGCGTTATGATGAATGCGATCCATGCCGCTCAGGGAAGCCATACCTTCATCTATCGTGGATGGGAAGCAACTTCCGCAGGAAATCCCTATGCTCATGCAATCCTTCGTGGATATAACAACAAGCATGGCCAGAGCCTGCCCAACTATCACTATGAGGATCTGGTCCTTCTGAAGGAGTTCTACGACAAGCGTCCTGAGCTGGTCAACCCTGCATGCATCATCGACTCCAACCATGCTAACTCCGGTAAGAAGCCTCTGGATCAGCCTCGTATTATCAAGGAAGTCCTTGGTAACTGCCGTTTCAATCCTGAGCTTAAGAAGCTGGTCAAAGGCTTCATGGTCGAGAGCTATATCGTAGACGGTGCTCAGAAGATCGATGGCGGCGTATATGGCCAGTCCATTACCGATCCTTGTATCGGATGGGAGAAGACCGAGCGCATGATCTATGAGATCGCTGACCTGCTGTAATAGAAATTCAGGTAAAACTGGTGCTTTTGCACGATAAAGCGTTGAAGCAATTGGGTACTTTAAACAAGATTTGAAGTACCCAATTGTTTTATGTTGACATAGAAAGTATCCGGTGGTATAACCTATACAACAAACCGATGAGGAAGAGTGAGTAGCTTTTGAGATCATCTTCACAGAGAGTCATGGATGCTGAGATCATGGCAGAAAGAATAAAAGTGAATGGACTTCCGAGGGCGAGCGGAAAGGATTTATCCGAGTATGTGAGACGGAGTTGGACTCTCCGTAATAAACAGTCAGCATATGTCAGTATGCGTTGAGTGGGCGTTATGACGCGCCAAGCTAGGTGGCACCGCAGGAATATACATCCTGTCCCGGCAAATTCATACCGGGACAGGATTTTTTATTTGCAAAAGGTCCTGGTTCCAAATGAATGCTCAATGCAATCAAACTCAATCGGGATAAGTTCCCGGGAAAGAAAGGGCCAATCATGAAAAAGAATTCCCTTAAAAAGATCATCAGTATCGTTTTGGCAGCTATGATGCTGCTTTCCCTTGCAGGATGTGCAAAGACTCAGGAGAAGAACACCTATAAGGTCGGTATCTGTAACTTTGTTGCAGACGCTTCTCTGGATCAGATCTGTGAGAACATCCAGAATCAGCTGAAGGCTGTTGAGGCTGAGAAGGGCGTTACCATCGAAGTCATCTACGATAACTGTAATGCCGATGCTAACGTTATGAACCAGATCATCACCAACTTCATCTCCAAGGATGTAGATGTTATGGTCGGTGTTGCTACTCCCGTTGCTATGGCAATGCAGGGTGCTACCGAAGACAATCAGATCCCTGTTGTTTTCGCAGCAGTTTCCGATCCTCTGGCAGTTGGCCTGGTAGACAGCCTTGAGGTTCCCGGAGGAAATATCACCGGTACTTCCGATTATCTGGATACCACCGCAGTTATGAACCTTATCTTCGCTAACGATCCTTCTACCGATCTGGTAGGTCTTCTGTACGATGCAGGTCAGGATTCTTCTACCACCGCTATCGCAGCTGCTAAGGCTTACCTGGACGAGAAGGGTGTTGCTTACAAGGAATACACCGGAACCAACAACGACGAAGTTGCTCTGGCAGTTCAGTCCATGATCACCGACGGTGTCGATGCAGTCTTCACTCCCTCTGATAACACCATCATGGTTGCAGAGCTTTCCATCTATGAGACCCTGGCTAACGCAGGTATCGCTCACTATGCAGGTGCTGACTCCTTCGCTCTGAACGGTGCTTTCGTAGGATACGGTGTTGACTATGCTAACCTTGGTGTTCAGACCGGAAACATGGTTACCGACATCCTCTTTGGTGCAGATCCTGCTAAGACTCCTGTTATGACCTTCGATAATGGTACCGCTACCGTTAACACCGAAGTCTGTGCGACTCTTGGCCTTGACTTTGCTACTGTTAAGGCTGCTTTCGAGCCCTACTGCCAGAAGGTCGTTGAGATCACTACTGCAGAGAGCTTCGAGTAATCTTTGAACATCAACAAAATCATTAAATAATCTTATAAGATCACCTCTCGGCCCTGGCTGAGAGGTGTATCCTGTTTAAAAAGAACCGTACAAGGAGAGTTTCGTTATGTTTTTGCTGCTGCAGACTGCGCTGGAACTTGGACTGATGGGTTCATTGACCGTTCTGGCTTTGTTCCTCAGTTATTCCATGCTCAATGTGTGTGATCTGTCTACAGATGGATGTTTTACTTTAGGTGCTACCGTAGGAGCGGTGGTAGCTATGGCTGGACATCCCTTCCTTTCCATCCCTGTGGCTATGTTGGCAGGCGTTCTCTCCGGTTTTATCACCGCATTTCTTCAGACAAAGATGGGTGTTACCTCTTTGCTTGCCGGTATTATCGTGAATACAGGTCTGTATTCCATTAATATCGCCGTAATGGGAAATGCATCTGTTTTAAACATGAATAAGACGGAGACAGTCTTCACCAAGATGAAGACTCTGTTATCCGGAACCTTCTTATCTTCCCAGTATAAGCTGATGGTCATCGTGATCGCTGTTTTGGTGATCGGCCTTTTCCTGTACTTCTTTTTGAAAACACGTATGGGTCTGGCTATCCGTGCTACCGGTAACAACCCCGATATGGTGCGTTCTTCCTCCATTAATCCCGCTATGACCACCATTGTCGGTCTTTGCATCTCCAACTCCTTTACCGCTTTATCCGGATGCCTTTTGGCACAGTCTCAAAAATCGGTTAATATCGATATCGGTACCGGTATGGTCACAGTCGCTCTGGCATCTCTTTTGATCGGTGGTGCCTTCATGGGAAAGGGAACACCCGGAAAGCGTATGATCGGTGTCATCTTAGGTGCCATCATCTTTCGTCTGGTCTACACCATTGCCCTTAGAATGAACATGCCTGCTTACATGCTGAAGCTGGTATCTTCCGTTATCGTTATCATTGCGATCTCCGCACCGTATCTGAAGGAGCAGTTCCCTGTGTTCAAGCGTCAGATGGAATCCAGAAAGAGGGGGAAATAAAGATGCTGGAATTAAATCATATCTATAAGACATTTTACCCCGGAACCATCAACGAGAAGAAAGCGATCCAGGATCTGTCTTTGAAAGTGGAGGATGGGGACTTTATCTCCATTATCGGTGCAAACGGAGCCGGTAAGTCCACTTTGTTCAATTGCATTTCCGGTGTGTTCTTAACAGATCAGGGAAGTATCCTGCTGGATGGAGAAGATATTACGGTCATGCCGGAACACATCCGCTCCAGAAAGATCGGCAGACTGTTCCAGAACCCTGTCCTTGGAACAGCACCGGATATGAGTATTGCGGAAAATCTGGCTCTTTCCTGTGGAAAGGGCGGCTGGCTGAGTATGGTCAGCAAGAAGGAGAAGAATGCCTTCCGTGAGAAGGTAGCAGAGCTTGGCATGGGTCTGGAGGATCGTATGGATCATCCGGTCGGACTGCTTTCCGGTGGTCAGAGACAGGTTATCGCCATGTTGATGGCGACGATCAATCCGCCCAGTGTCCTCCTTCTGGATGAGCATACGGCGGCATTGGACCCCGGTACCTCCGAGAAAGTATTGGATCTGACTAAAAAGATCGTTAAGGATAACCACTTGACTTGTCTGATGATTACCCATAATATGGAATCAGCGCTTTCTCTTGGAAATCGTACCCTGATGATGGATCAGGGATCGATCATCTATGATGTAAAAGGTGAGGAGAGAGACAATACGACCGTGGCCGATCTTCTGGATCTGTTCAAACAGAAAGCCGGAAAGGCACTGGATAACGATCGTATGCTTTTACATACATAAAACAGGAGACATTATAAAAAATGCAGCAGAATAAGAAGTTATCAATCATTGTTATCGCATGTTCATTGGTACTTGTTATTCTGCTTTCTTTTTTTAGTTTTTATATCAGTCAAAAGGGACAGAAAGCCCTGTATATTACGGAGATCTGTGGATCCAATGCCGATGTTCCTAATCAGGACGGCTTTTATCTGGACTATGTGGAGATCACCAATCGTTCCGATCGATCCGTGGATGTTTCTCTTTATCATCTGACAGATGATGAAAACCTGGATGGTTTTGTTTTCCCAAAGGGGACAAAGATCGAAGCAGGGGAATCGGTAGTCATCTGGTGTGGCAGAGAAAAGCCGGAATATTCAAGCCTTTTTTATGCTCCATTTGCTATCTCCCAGGAAGGCGGAGAGACGATCCTTCTGACAAATGCCAATCGTCGTACGATCGATGGATGTGTAACGATCGAGTTTACAAAGTATCCTGTTATAATACGAGGTGAAGGGGATGAATGGGTGCAGACGGATGTCTGTTCTCCCGGAATCCTCAGGGATTCTTTCGCTGAAGGAAGTTGTTCCAATCACAGAAGTGATCTTTCCCCGGTATGTCTTAGCGAGGTGATGGCATCGAATATTTCATATCCGGATGCATATGGTCATTATACTGATCTTGTGGAGATCCATAATACCGGATCTGAGATCATCGATATTTCCGGGTATTCCATGTCAGATGATGCTTCTAAGATAGGATTTGTTTTTCCCGAGGATACTCTGATCGAACCGTATGGATATGCAGTGGTCTGGCTGGGTGATGAGGGAGAAACAGGTTTTTATGGTAATTTTTCTCTTTCTAAAAGTGGTAATGAGATCCTTGTTCTCAAAAATGAAACAGGAGATGTCATCGATTATATCCAGACGCTGCCTATGGAAGAGGATCAGGTTATGATCCTTGCCGGGGATCGCTGGGTTCTTTCGCCCTATGCGACTCCGGGATATCCCAATACGGAAGATGGATTTTCCATGTGGCTTCACTCTATGGGTTACAGTGAAAATGCTTTGATCATCTCTGAATTTATGCCTGCCAATAAAACAGTCCTTCCGGATCCTGAGGGAGAGTTTCGAGACTGGATCGAGATCACGAATACCAGTGATGAAGAGATGGATCTGACAGGTTGGTTTTTAAGTGATAATGAGGAGAATACAACAAAATATGCACTTCCGGATCTGATCCTTGGACCGGGAGAATTTTTGCTACTATATTGCGGTGATGGTGGTGAAAAAGAGGGAGTCTATTATACCGGTTTCAATCTTTCTTCTAAGGGAGAGATGATCGTACTGACAGGTCCCGGAGGGATCCAGGGAGATAAGGTCATATTTGGTGAAGCCAAAACAGACCGATCTTATCAGAGAGATCAAAGTACCGGTGAGTTTATCGAGACTATATATGCCACACCCGGATTACCTAATACTGCGGAGGGATATGAATCCTTTTCTGCTTTAATGGATCCGAAAGGCGAACTGGCGATCTGGGAAGTCATGACGACCAATGACTGGTATCTGCCTGATCAGGGCAATTGCTATGATCTGGTGGAAGTCAGGAATGTCTCTGATCATGCCATTGATCTTTCTGGATTCTCTTTAACGGATTCTGCATCGGTACCTGATAAATTTGTTCTGCCTGAGATGACGCTGGAGAGCGGTGAATATCTGGTGCTCCTTATGAGTGGAGATACATCTCTCACCGGAGAATTCATACACGGTAGTTTTTCCTTAAGCGGCGAAGAGGAGAGTCTGTACCTTTTTAAGGATACGGAATTAGTTGACTATGTACTTCTCTTTGATATTCCAAACAAGTGCAGCTATGGCAGAAGTGAAGAAGGCCATGGTTTTTTCTTTATGACGTCTACACCGGGAACAGCCAATGATGAGGGAAGAAGAAGGATCGCTGAGGAACCATCCTATAGTCTGGAAGCGGGCTGTTATGAGACAGAGGATCCGCTTATTCTGGAACTTTCGGGAGATGGAGGAAAAGTTTACTATACATTGGACGGAAGTGTTCCAACAGAAGAATCTTCCCTGTATACAGAACCCATTGAGATCACTTCCACCTGTGTCGTCCGTGCTGTTCAGATCCAGGATGGATGTATGCCCAGTGATATTCTGACACTGAACTATCTTGTCAATGAAGGAGATACGATCCCGGTCCTGTGTGTCGTCACGGATCCTGCAAATCTTTGGGGAGCTGACGGTATCTATCGTCCCAGCTGGGCTGTCAAGGAGATCGAGGTTGCCGGTAATCTTTCGTATTTTGGGGATGATGGCACCTTTTCTCAGGATTGCGGTATCAGTATGCATGGTATGACGACACTGCTGGTCAATGATAAAAAGTCGTTTACCGTAAGGTTCCGCAATAATTATGATGGTCCTTTACAGTATCCGTTTTTCCCGGATCAGGACTATGATACCTATTATTCCCTGCTTCTAAGAGCAGATACGGAAGGCACATTCCCGACAATGATGCGTGATACCATGTGGGGAGAGATCTGCAACAGGTACAGCGATCATGTGATGGGTCTGGATCATAAATACTGTGCGATCTATCTGAATGGAGAGTTCTGGGGTATATATACCGTACGTGAGCATTTTTCACCGGAGTATTATGCTGCTCGTAGAGGAGTACCGGTGGATGATTGCAGGATGCTCAAGAGTTACTACAGAGTGGGTGATGCTTTGTATGCGTTCAATGAATGGACGCAAGATCATCCTCTGTATATAGAGGAGAACTGGGAATATGCCTGTTCTGTGGTCGATATCGAGAGTTTCGCTGACTGGATGATCTTCCAGGCATATACCGGAAACAAAGACGTCAATGGCAACATGCGCTATTTCTATTGTGAAGCAGATGGACTATGGCGATGTGCTATTTCGGATGTGGATCTTGGAATGTTCTCTGGAGAGACATTTAAAGTGCCTCTGTATGCGGTGCAGCACGGATCGATCTGCAGAGCTTTAATGCAGAATAAAGAGTTTCAGCAGCTGCTCATTGAGAAATTATCCTACTTCCTGAATGGACCTCTCAGCGACGACAATATGCTGGCTCTGATCGATGAACTCCACGAGGAGATCGTGGATGAGATTCCCAAAGAGGCAGATCGATGGGGATACGCAGATCATACATGGGAGAGGTTGGTTGGAGATCTTCGAGAATATGTCAGCGGACGAGCGGTGAGAATGGTATATGGACTACAGGAATATCTGTATATGCCAAAAGAACAGCTTGAGGAATACTTTGGCGACATATTAGCTACCCAATATAAGTAATAAATATAGAAAAAGCCCCGGGAAACTTACACGTTGAAAGTTTTCCGGGGCTATACTTTTGAGCGGATATTTATCTGCGTCTTGTCAATCCTTCATAGTTCTGACGTCTGGTATGTTCTACCATAGCCTTGGCGACGAGCTGTTTGTTCATTTCGCCGCGAGGACCATTTCCTTCAGCACTTCCCATAGTGTTGGCGTCTGACATGAAATCTTCGACTTGACTATCGGGATGCTTAAGGATCGTAATGATGGCGATGGTGATCAGTGCGATGATCACGATTCCAAAGAAGATCATGACCAGGTTTTCCATGAGGATCTTTCGCTGGATCTCTTCTCTGGTAGGCGAAGTTATGACATCCAGCAGAATCTGATTGAGGATCATAATGTCACCTCCTACGTTGATAGAATACGGGGATTTTATCTGTGGATGAATTCCTGAGTAACAACGTTGGTGGAATCATCACAGCAGACATCCTCTGCATGAGGATCTACCAGCTCTTCTTCGGGAGAAGTGGCATCACCCAGACCGGTGGTCTCGGTAAAGATCGCATTCTTGGTGACAGCGCTGACAGCATCAGTAGGAACGATCAGTTTAGCAGCACGGCCGTTGGACATCTGTACAAGAGCATCATATTTGCGAAGCTCAAGGACGGAGTAGTCAGGAGCTGCTTCGCGGATAGCCTTGATACCGGCTGCTTCAGCTTCCTTGGCAAGACGTACAGCTCTTGCTTCACCTTCTGCTCTGGCGATGCGGGCATCTCTTTCACCTTCTGCCTGAAGGATCGCTGCCTGCTTGTCACCCTCAGCACGGGTAATAACAGCCTGCTTGTGACCTTCTGCCTGCAGCAGGGTCTCACGACGCTCACGCTCAGCTTTCATCTGCTTTTCCATGGAATCCTGGATATCCTTGGGAGGAATGATGTTCTTCAGCTCAACGCGGTTGACCTTGATACCCCAACGATCGGTAGCGACGTCCAACAGACAGGTCATCTGCTCGTTGATACGATCACGGGAGGAAAGGGTTTCATCCAGCTCCATATCACCGACGATGTTACGAAGAGTGGTAGCGGTCAGATTGCTCAGTGCGCTGACAGGATTCATAACACCATAGGTGTATGCCTTAGCATCAAAGATCAGATAGTAGACAACGGTATCGATCTGCATGGTTACGTTATCCTTGGTGATAACGGGCTGAGGGGGAGAGTCCAGGATCATTTCCTTTAAGGTGACCTTGGAGGCGATCCTCTCGAAGAAAGGAATCTTCAGATGCAGACCAGCATCCCAGGTGGACTTATATTTTCCCAGAAGCTCTACAATATACTGATTAGCCTGAGGAACAATAACGATGCAGGATAGAATGATAATAATGGCAATGACTACGATTGCAGCAATGACAAAAGGCATATTCTAGCCCTCCTTTTTGTTTGATGGTCCCATTATACCATGCAGGGGAGAGGAATATGTTGGTGGAAAGAGAAAAATATAATAGATAATGCGCTTTAGAGAGAAAAAATAGAAGTATTCTCCCGTGGCTGCGCCACAAGAAGATATCCCGTGACTGCGAAGGAGCTGGGAATAAGCGTATTTGAGAGGAAAAGAAAAAGTGAGAATACTTGTCCGCTACGCATCCAAGTATTCTCCCCGTGGCTGCGCCACAAGAACCAAAAAACAAAGGCTTAGTCAAATGCAAGCATTTTCCTAAGCCTTTATTTTTAGTTTCTTTTTTCTTTGCTTTTCGAGTGCTGGTGGTGGGGGTCGAACCCACACGTGCTCACACACAACAGATTTTGAGTCTGCCTCGTCTGCCATTCCGACACACCAGCAAGATTTGTAAATTGTATCACAGTGGTTATTTTCCGTCAAGGGAAATGTGTGGTATAATACGTATGATACGGTGAAAATGCCGTATTATGCTCGTTTAAGAAAAGGTGCAAATTTATGAAATTAACATATAAAACAACGACCCTGGCATGTCGCCTCAGCAGTATCTCTCAGGCTATTGCCGTCATGGCTCCGTCCATTCTGTTTTCTGTATTTCAGGATAATTACGGCTTGTCTTATTCACAGCTGGGAACCCTGATCCTTGTCATGTTCGTTGTTCAGATCGGAGTGGATTATCTTCTGTCTCTGATCTCTCATAAGATCGATGCACGCATGGCTATGGTCGTCTGCTGCGGATTGAACATCGGTGGTTTCATCCTGATGGCTCTGGCACCTTCTATCTTTGTGAATCATGTCTATGCAGGACTTTTGATCGCCTGTCTGTTCTACAGCATGGGCTGTGGTATCAATGAGGTTATGAGTTCCCCCGTAACGGATGCACTTCCCAGTGATGATAAGGGTTCCTCTATGGCATTTCTGCATTCCTTTTATTGCTGGGGATGCTTGTTGGCTATCCTTGGAACCACATTGATGCTCAGGGTTTTCGGAAATGAGAACTGGCAATGGATCCTGGTGATCTGGACCATTGTTCCGCTGGTGGATATGATCCTGTTTTTGATCTCTCCCTTCCCGGAAATGGTTTCCGGCCATGAGGATGGCAACCATAAGACGCTGCTGCGTTCCGGACTTTTCTGGGCAGCTGTCATGGTCATGATCGCATCCGGTGCTTCCGAGCAGGCTATGAGCCAGTGGGCCAGTATGTTTACCCAGAAGGCACTGGGAATGAACAAGACCATCGGTGATATCGTCGGTCCTTGCTTCTTTGCCATCATGATGGGGATCGGTCGACTGTATTACGGCTTCAGAGGTGAGAAGATCAATATGCGTAAAACGCTGATGATCTCTGCAGCGCTCTGTATCGTCAGCTATCTTCTGGCCGTTTTTGTTCCCAATCCGGTCTTTTCTCTGATCGGTCTTGGACTTTGCGGTTTGTCTGTTTCCATGATGTGGCCTGGAACTCTGGTCCTTTCTTCCAAAGCAATCCCTACGGGTGGCACCGCTTTATTTGCACTTCTGGCACTGGGCGGAGATATCGGATGTTCCGCAGGCCCCTGGGCTACGGGAATCATTTCTGATGCGCTTTTGACAACGTCCATGAACGATGCACTGAAATTGAGTGCTGATCAGTTTTCTCTTCGCGGAGGACTTCTGTTCTCCATCGTCTTCCCTGTGCTTTTGATGATCTTTTTGCCGATCCTGACCAGGGAGAAGAAGACCAATCCGTAATCCTATCTGTTAATAATCAAGGCCTTATATAGCCAACTTTCGATCTGTCTGGAGGTAGTAAGATGAGTGAACGTATCTTATTGGTAGATGGACATTCCATTGCCAACCGTGCGTTTTTCGGCGTGCGTCTTTTGACCAATTCCAAGGGACAATATACCAATGCGCTGTTTGGATTCTTTAATATCCTGTTTTCTGTCATGGATAAGGTAAAGCCTACCCAGCTGGCCATTGCGTTTGACCTCCATCATCCCACGTTCCGTCATGAGATGTATGAAGAGTACAAGGGAAATCGTCCTCCCATGCAGGAGGAGCTCAGAGAGCAGATCCCTGCACTGCAGGAAATGCTGAAAAAAGCCGGCGTTCAGCTGCTCATGCAAAAGGGGCTGGAGGCAGATGATCTGATCGGAACTGCTGCCAAAAGAGGGGCCGCTCAGGGAAATGAGGTTACGATCCTTTCCGGAGACAGAGACCTTCTGCAGCTGGTCGATGAGCATATTACCGTATGCCTTCCCAAGACCAAAAAGGATGGCACGGAGTATGAGATCTACCATGTGGCAGAAGTCGTAGAAAAATATGGTGTCGAACCGATGGGATATCTTCAGATGAAGGCCCTGATGGGAGATTCCTCCGATAATATTCCCGGTGTTCCTAAGATCGGTGAGAAGACCGCCATGAAGATCATCCAGGAATATAAGACAGTGGAGGAAGCGATCCTTCATGCAGGTGAGGTGAAACCTCCGTCTGCAGGTAAGAACCTCTCTGAATATCAGGATCAGGCAAGACTGTCTCTGGTCCTGGCTACTATTAAGATTGATGCGGAAGAAGTCCCCATGCCTAAAACCATCGAGGAGGAGACTTTCCATACCCCTGAGTTCGTGGATGAACTGAGGAAATATGAACTGAAGACCATCCTTAAGAAGGTCACCCAGTCCGGTATGGTCAAGGAAGCTGCCATGCAGCAGCTGACCCAGGCCGATGAGATCGTGCCTATGACCCAGATGGGACTGGAAGATGATATGGAGACCGAGGGTGTTTCAGGTCACTCTCAGAAGATTACTCTGAAAAAAGGTGAGATCCTCTCTAATATGAGCGATCTGATGAAAAAACTGGAAGAGACCGATCCCAAGACCATCAGCGTGGTCTGCCTCAGAGATGAAGGGGCAGATGAGATCATCGGTGCAGCCGTGAACGGATTCTATGCCGATGGAACCATCAAGGAACTTTTGACGGGATTGAAGCCTCTTCTGGAGAATGAGACCGTTTCCAAGTGTTTCTGTGATGCGAAACCTTTCTATAAGGCTGCCATGAAGGAGAACATCGAGATCAAGGGTGATGTACTGGATGAGATGGTAGCTGCTTATCTTTTGAACGCAACGACCGGACATTATACCGTGGATACTATCTCCTCGACCTACCTGGATATCCTGATCCCGGCAGAGGAAGAGATCCTTGGTTCCGGTGCGAAGAAGATCTCCTGGATGATGACGGATGAGGAGATCCGTGGCAATTATGCACTGCAGCAGGCTCAGGTCTTAGAGCAGGCAGCACCTGTACTTAAAAATCGACTGAAAGAGACTGAGATGCTGTCCCTGTATACCGAGATGGAAGGCCCTCTGGTGGAGGTACTTGCTTCCATGGAGAATGAGGGTATCGCGGTAGATCTGGAGGAACTTGAGACTATCGGTACTTTCCTTAGAAAGGAGATCTCCCGTTTACAGGGAGAGATCTATGAGCTTGCCGGATGCGAGTTCAATATCCAGTCTCCCAGACAGCTGGGACAGATCCTTTTTGAGAATCTGGGATTACCTGCAGGAAAGAAGACGAAATCCGGCTATTCTACCAATGCAGAAGTGCTGGAGGGACTCCGTCCTTACCATCCCATTATCGATAAGGTATTGGAATTTCGTCGTCTGACAAAACTGGAATCCACTTATGTGGAAGGCTTAAAACCCTGCGTACAGTCCGATGGAAAGATCCATTGCAACTTCCAACAGGCAGTCACGGCTACCGGAAGATTGAGCTGTACCGAGCCGAACCTTCAGAATATCCCCATCAGAGAGAAACTCGGACGAGAACTGAGAAAAGCATTTGTCCCCAGATCTTCTGACTTCTTCTTTATGGATGCGGACTATTCTCAGATCGAGTTGAGACTGGTTGCCCATATGTCCACGGATGAGGCTATGGTCAATGCCTATCGTCAGGGAGCCGACATCCACAGGCTGACCGCATCGGAGGTACTGCATATTCCCTACGAAGAGGTTACCTCTTCCCAGAGAAGTTCTGCGAAGGCAGTCAACTTCGGTATCATCTATGGTATGAGCGCTTTTTCTCTGGCAAATGACCTTGGTCTTACCAATAAAGAGGCATCCAAGTACATCAACGATTATTTTGCCCGTTTCCCCAGTGTCAAAGGCTTTCTGGATCATTGCGTGGAAAGTGCAAAAGAAAAGGGCTACGGTGTAACGATCTTCGGACGCCGTCGTCAGATCGAAGAACTGAAAGCAAAGAATTTTGTACAGCGTTCCTTTGGAGAGCGTGTCGCAAAGAATATGCCTATCCAGGGAAGTGCCGCCGATATCATCAAGATCGCCATGGTGAAGGTCTATCAGAGACTGAAGAAGGAAGGTCTTGTCAGCAAACTGATCCTTCAGGTCCATGATGAACTGATGATCGAGGTCTATCGTCCGGAAAAAGAGATCGTAGAGAAGATCCTTGTGGAAGAGATGCAGGGTGCTGCAAATCTCTTGGTTCCTTTAACGGTGGAAGTAGAGACAGGAGAGACCTGGTATGATGCCAAATAAAGGAAAGCGCAAAAAGGACAGACAGCCTTCGATCCCGGATAAGATGATCCTTGGTTTTACGGGGACCATTGCTTCCGGTAAATCGACGGTAAGTCAGTATATAGAGAAGACCTTAGGAGCCCTTCGGATCGATGCGGATCTGGTGGGAAGAGAGGTGGTCCAGGAAATGAGCGTCTCTCTGGCCAAGGTGTTTGGAGAAGGTATCTTGTTCGAAAACGGGATCGTAAACAGAAAGGCCCTTGGCGCCATCGTATTTAATGATCCCGAGCAGCTGAAGACCCTGAATGCCATGGTGCATCCTGCGGTCTGCCGGAGGATCTATGAGATGGCTCTTAAGGCAGAGGAGACATATATCCTGGTGGAGGCCATCGAACTGTTCCGTTCGGATCTGAAGGATCTGGTGGATACCTCTATTGTTGTCTATGCGGAGCCTATGCTTAGAAAGAAGCGCCTGATGGAAGAAAGAGGTCTTTCGGAGGAAGAGGCTCTATCTAGGATCACAGCCCAGATGGAGGATGAAATGTATCTTTCCATGGCGGATCATGTGATCCGATCTACGGATGGACCCTTATCTCTTTTGATGGATCAATGTGATCAACTGATCCGGTCATTGAAAGAAACAGAGCAGTCGGAGTGATCCATGAAACAAAGAAAAATATTGAAGACGATCTCTATCGCCTGGCTCCTGGTTATATGTCTAGTAATAGGAGGCTGCAGTATCGAGATCGATCGGGGCGATGAGGAGACTATGACAGAAGATCTTCCTGCGGAGGAAGTTTACCTCCCGGATACTCCAGTCGAAGAGTCGTCGGTGGACTCCACGGTATTGCCTGCCATGAGTGAAGGAGACAGTGTCCTTAAGGAACTGCGGATCGCCCTGGTGGATCAGTCTTCCAGACAGCCCTGGGATGTGAAGGATGCATGGACAGCACAATGTCTGATGCTCCTTTGTGATCCGCTGTTTGAGAAAGGTGAAGATGATTCTCTGATCCCTGTTCTGGCGGAAGGCTATAGTTTCGGACGAGATCCGGAAAGCGGTAATGGGTTTGTCACGATCACATTGCGCAGCGGCATCAAGTTCCATGATGGTTCCAATTTCGATGCAGCGGATGTGGTCTATACGATCAATAAGCTTAAAAACTCTGACAGTTATTTCTCAGAGAAAGCAAAGCTTGTGCGCAGAGTGGAAGCGGTGGGAACAAACAGTGTCAGGATGTATTTTGATTCCGTATCCATGGCATCTCTGGAGGCGTTGACATTTCCAATCGTTCCCTCCAGCAGCGTCTCTGCTGCACTTCCTAAAGGAACCGGTCCTTATCGATGGACAAAGACCGTGGGAAAAAGGGAATACGAACTGGGGATCAACCAAGAGTGGTTCCAGGGAACGGCACAGATCGAGACGATCAGAGTCTATCTGGTACCGGACCAGGAGACCCTGGAAGGATGCTTTGAAACAGGAAGGATCAATCTTTATACCGAGGAGATCCTGGAATGGGGACGTTATTCCAACCAGATCAATACCGGTGTGCACAGTTTTCTGACTAATGAAGCAGTCTATATCGAGTTTGCCAAGTCAGGCTATTGTCTGAGCCTGGACAGCCGTATGGCGATCGCTAAGGCGATCGATGCCCAGGGAGTCTTACGAGACAGTTATTATGGAAGAGGGTATATCACCGAGACTCTTCTTCGTCCGAATACATGGTATAAGCCGGAGGCCGATGTGGCTATCGGTACGGAGAAGATGGATAAGCTGGAATATACCATCGAACTTACCTTGCTCTACGATAGCACGGATGAGGTACTCTCACAGGCTGCTCGTTCCATACAGAGACAGCTTCAGGATCTGGGATACAGAGTGAACCTGTCTGAGAACGGATCCTATTATGATATCTACCTGAAGAGGGAAACCTTTGATCTGACATCGCTTCTGGAAAGACAGGGTATCGGTGTCAATGGGGCAATGAACTATACACCGGATATGTGGATCGATCTTGCCAGACAGGAAGCGGATAAAGAAATGGAAAGCATGGATACCTATGGCCTGTTCTTCCTGCAGGGAGGTAGCATCACAGGATATGGCATCAAGGGAGATTTGATTCCCTGGGCCGGACATGTTTTCAGAGGGATCGAGAACTTAAGTATGGGAAAGGAGGAGTAAGATGAGCCGCTGGAATTCACGCGGTCTTCGAGGCAGTGCCTTCGAAGAACTGATCAACATGACCAACGAGCAGTACCGCAAGGAAGGTCTGGCTCTGATCCAGAAGATCCCGACTCCAATTAAGCCCATCGAGATCGATTCCGATAAGCACGTGATCAAGCTGGCATATTTTGAACAGAAGAGTACGGTTGACTATATTGGTGTCATGGGTGGGATCCCGATCTGCTTTGATGCCAAGGAGTGCGGTAAGAAAAGTCTTCCCTTCTCCAATATCCATCCCCATCAGGTGGCATTCATGTCAGACTTTTCCGAACAGGGCGGTATCTCTTTCCTGTTGGTCCATTTTACGGACTATGAGGAGACCTATGTACTTCCCATCGAGGTGCTGAAACAGTACTATGAGGATCCGGAAGGACGTTCTTCTGTTCCCTATACAGCCTTTGACAAGGAACTGCTGGTGCCGGAAGATCATAGTCTGTACCTCAATTATCTGGTAACGGTATTGAAGTATGCCAAAATGAAGGCATCCCAAAACAAGGGAAAAACTTGATATTCCTTCCAAAGTAAGGTATCATGTAAATTTGATCACTGAAAATTCAGTTTATAGTAAAGAATATAAGGAGTACGACCATGAGCAAAGAAATCAGAACGATCGTCATTGATGCAATGGGCGGTGACTATGCACCCCAGGGACCTGTAGGTGGTGCACTGCTGGCACTCAAGGAGCATGATAATGTGAAGATCGTCCTTACCGGTACGGAAGAAGTGATCCGTAAGGAACTGGAAGGAAAGACCTATGATACGGATCGTCTGATCATCCGTCCTACCACAGAGGTCATCGAAAATGAAGAGGAATCTCCGGTAGAAGCGATCCGTAAGAAGAAGGATTCTTCTATGGTGGTCGGACTTTCCATGGTCAAGAATAAAGAAGCCGATGGTATCGTTTCTGCAGGAAATACCGGTGCCTATCTGGCCGGAGCTACCTTTGTGGTAGGCCGTATCAAGGGCGTAGCAAGACCCGCTCTGACCCTTGGTATCCCCACTGCAGGAAAGTACCCCGCACTGCTTTTAGATGCCGGTGCCAACATGGATTGCAAACCCGGTTATCTGATGCAGTTTGCCCGTATGGCAGAGGCATATTACAGAAACCTCTATGGCGTCAAGGAACCCAAGATCGGTCTTCTGAATGTAGGTGTTGAGTCCCATAAGGGTAACGAACTGACCAAGACCGTATACCAGATGCTCACGGAGGCTGAGGATCTGAACTTTGCAGGAAACTGTGAGGCAAGAGAGGTCATGAGCGGTGATTTCCATATCATCGTTACCGATGGATTTGCAGGTAATGTGCTGGTCAAGGGTCTGGAGGGTGTTTCTTCCTTTATGCTGAATGGTCTGAAGGAAGGCATCATGAGCTCCTTAAGAGGTAAGATCGGAGGACTTCTGGTCAAGCCTTCTCTGGCTAAGGTCAAGAGCAAGCTGGATCCCAGAGCTGTCGGCGGATGCCCGCTGCTTGGTGTTAAGGGAGCTGTTATCAAGGCGCATGGAAACAGTAAGGAAGAGGCGATCGCTTCTGCTGTACGTCAGTGTCTGGTATTTCTGGAGACCGGCGTCAACGAAGAGATTGCTGAGAGAATGAAGAAGGATACGGAGGCAAACGCAAATGGATGATAGAAAGAAGAACCTGGAACTGATCTGCACGATCATTGCGGAGGAAATGGATCTGAATCCTTCCGATCTGAACGAGGATACCACCCTGGCAGATGATCTGGATATGAACCGTGACAATATCCGTCAGGTCCTGATCGCCTGTGAAGTGGAGTTCGGTGTGGAGTATGAAGCACAGGACTATGAAGATATCCGTACAGTAGGAGACATCCTCAGCAGCTTGAATGTCTGGGGCGACGAAGATAATGACAACGACAATGAATGAACGTGACAGATTGCTGACAGACAAAAAACTGTCACAATTTGAGACGATCATCGGATACCACTTTACCAATCGTGACTGGCTGCGTCAGGCTCTGACCCATTCTTCCTACAGTAAAGAACTGCAGGCAAAGAAGGGACAGACTGTAGTGGAGGACTATGAGCGATTGGAATTTGTGGGGGATGCCGTGCTGGAACTTTCCACCTCCCGCATGCTCTTTGACAGCTATCAGTGGCCCGAGGGAAAACTGACCAGAGAAAGAGCAAGGATCGTCTGTGAATCCTCTCTTTCCTACATTGCCAGAGAACTGGGATACGGTGATTTCCTGGTGCTTGGTTTTGGTGAGGAGAAGACCGGGGGACGAGACAGGGATTCTATCCTTTGTGATATGGTGGAATCCGTTATCGGTGCCGTCTATCTGGACAGTGATTATGAGACAGCCAGGGATCTGATCGAGCGTCTGATCTTTACGCGCATCCAGGATATTCCGGATCAGAAGGTCAGTGACCACAAGACAGCACTGCAGGAATATCTTCAGGGAAAGGGACAGTCTGTCCCTGAATATCGCGTAGTTGAAGAGATGGGACCTCCTCATGATCGAACCTTTGTGATCGATCTGTATCTGGAGGGTAAGAAGATCTGTTCAGCCTGCGGAAAAAGTAAAAAGAAAGCAGAACAGGAAGCTGCTGAGATAGCGCTCTCTGTTTTGAAACAGTAAAGGATTCGATCGTAAAACATGGAATTAAAAAGAGTAGAAATCGCGGGATTCAAGTCCTTCCCGGATCGAGTGGAGGTTGCCTTTGACAGAGGCATCACTGCCATTGTCGGACCGAACGGCAGCGGTAAGAGTAATATCGCTGATGCAGTCCGATGGGTGCTTGGCGAACAGAGCGCCAGGACACTGCGCGGTTCCAAGATGGAAGATGTTATCTTCGCGGGAACTGCTAGGCGAAAACCCCTTGGTTTTGCGGAAGTTACACTGGTCCTGGACAACAGGGACAAGCAGGTCAAGATCGATTATGATGAGATCCAGATCCGCCGAAGACTGTTTCGGAGCGGTGAAAGTGAATATGCGATCAATGATGCAAAATGCCGTTTGAAGGATATCCAGGAGATCCTGATGGATACGGGTATCGGTAAAGACGGTTACAGTATGATCGGACAGGGTCAGATCGACAGACTGCTGAGTTCTAAACCTCAGGATCGCCGACTGATCTTTGAAGAAGCTGCCGGTATCACTAAATTTAAGACGAGACGTGAAGAAGCAGAGAAGAAGCTGGCGAATGAAGAACAGCAGCTTGTTCGTGTCGAAGACATCTTAACGGAGCTTCGTTCCAGAGAAGACAATCTGAGATTTCAGGCGGAGACCGCCGAAAAGTATCTGCAGCTGAGAGAAGAGTTGAAACTGTACGAGGTTTCCGCTTTCATCGGTGAATATGACCAGCTGCAGGCTCAGTACAATAAAGTCGATGAACAGTTAAACCAGATCATGGAGCAGATCTCGGATACCAGAGAGGAACAGGCAAAGTCCAGAGAAGTATCCGATCGTCTGTCCAAGGAATCCGGTATTGCCAGAGCCGTACTGAACGAGTATAACGATCAGCTCAGAGAACTGATGCTGGAGCAGGAAAAGGCAGAGGGAGATCGCCGTGTCAAGGAAAGTCAGAAGACCCATCACACGGAAGAAGTCCAGCAGCTGACTGCCCGGATCGAAGAGATCAAGAACAAGATCCATGATCGTGAAGAGACCATGAAAAAAGTAGACATCCGTATGGTCGAATTCCAGAAAGAAATGGACGAGAAGACGGATGCCCTGTTAGATCTGCAAAGAGACATGCGGCTTTTAAGTGAAGAGATCACAGAAAAGCAGCGTGTGCTGGAGGGATGCCGCAGAGAAGGCACCGCCCTTTCTCAGGATATGATCGAACTGAAGATGAACCTGGAAAGACAGAAGGTCCAGGCAGAGCAGATCGAGAAAGATTCCGAGAACTACGAAACCGAGAAAGATACTCTGTCCGAGGATATCCATGAGGCGGAGAAGTCTATCGAGGAGATGGAGAGCAAGAGACAGGAAGCTCTCTTAAAGCAGGAAGAATTAAAGACTGTCGGAGATGAAGAGACGGAGAGTCTTAAAAAGATCGAAGAGACCATCCGCTCCATCAGAGAAGAACAGGAAAACTCTCTACTCCAGATGAAGGACCTGACCCGTAAGGTGCAGTGGCTTCGTTCTCTGGAGGAGGAATATGAAGGCTTCAGCGGCCCTGTCAAAGCTGTTATGAAGCAAAAGGCTTCCTATGGAAAGAAGATCCGCGGAACGGTTTCCGATGTGATCGCTTTTGATAAGGAATATATGATCGCCATGGAGAATGCTCTGGGCGCTCAGGTACAGAATATTGTCGTCGAGGATACAAAGACAGCCAAATCTCTGGTCGAGTATCTTCGTCGTTCTCAGGGAGGAAGAGCAACCTTCCTTCCCATGGATGCTGTCAGCGGACGCGGACCTGTGAGAGAGGCGGACGCTGTCAAGGCCATGAATGGTGTGATCGGCTTTGCCAATGAACTGGTCAGAGCACTTCCGGAATATACAAAGATCCTGGATCGTCTGCTTGGCAATGTTGTCATTACCGATTCCTTTGATCACGGTTCTGCAGTATCCAAGAGATTCGGACAGTATCTCCGTGTTGTCACCTTGGAAGGCGATATTTTTAATATCGGCGGTTCCATTACAGGTGGTTCCAACAAACAGAAGGGTAATAATCTGTTAGAGAGACGTACGGAATCCGAGGAACTGAAGAAACAGCTTGCTGAGATCCGCTCGGATGCAGACAGACTGCAGAAGAATCTGAGTAATCAGAATCAGGAGAAATTCCGTTTGTCCGCTTCTTTGGATGCAAATCGTAAGGCACTTGCTGAGATTGCCAGAAATCTGCTGCAGATCGAACAGGAAAAGCGTCAGGCAGAATACATCCGTTCTCAGGCTGAGAATCGTCTGAATATGCTGGAAGAGAGCTATCGTACCCATACGGATACCCTGGAACAGCAGGAGGAAGTGTCACGTCTGGTAGAAGAGAAGATCAATGTCCAGCAGGCAAAGATCGATGCTCATACCGAGAAGATCTCCTCTATGGAACAGGAACTGGATGAAATGCTTGCATCTATGACATCCAAGAAGGAAGAAGAAGGACGCAGTAACATTGCCATCGCCGGTATCCGCCAGCAAAGACAGTTTATGGAGCAGTCTAAGGCCTGGGAGCAGAAAGAGATCGAAAACCTGGGTCTGGAAGCAGATCAGGCAATGCAGCAGCGTATCGATCTGACCATGGAAGAACGTGGTACGGATGATGAGATCCAGAAGATCGCTGTAACAATCGAGGAACTGCAGCAGCGGATCGACGCTAAGAGTGAAGAGATCCAAAAACAGACACTGAAGGTAGATCAGACCGATGCCCAGAGAGAAGAGAGCTTAAGAGAAAGCGAGTCTCAGTTAAAGGCAGCGGCTGCTCTTGAAAAGGAGCAGGTCCGTATGGAAGCTCAGCTCCAGAGAGCCAAGAAAGATCTGGATGATCTGCAGGAGAGAATGTGGAACGAGTATGAAATGACCTACGGTTCTGCAAAGGATCTGGCAGCCGGTGGCTTTGCCAACGATGAAAGGATGCAGGAAGCTGCTTCCTTGTCCAAGACAAAGCGACATCAGAATATTGTTCGCGTTCGCAATGAGATCCGTGATCTGGGTAATGTCAATGTGGGTGCGATCGAAGAGTATAAAGCACTGTCTGAGAGACTTGGTTTCCTGACGACCCAGCATGATGATATCGTTAAGTCTGCTGATGATCTAAGAGAGATCATCGAGCGTATGACAGAGCGTATGGAGAAACAGTTCTCTGAAGGCTTTGCCAAGGTAGCTCAGGCATTTAATGTGGTCTTTGCTCAGATGTTCGGCGGCGGACAGGGTATCCTGAAACTGACAGAAGGAGAGAACGAACTGGAAGCAGGCATTGAGATCAATGTACAGCCTCCCGGAAAGAAACTGCAGAGTATGATGCTCCTTTCCGGTGGCGAGAGAGCTCTGACAGCGATCGCGCTGTTGTTTGCGATCCAGCAGCTCAATCCGGCACCGTTCTGTATCCTGGATGAGATCGAGGCAGCACTGGATGATGCCAATGTCGATAGATATGCAGACTTCCTTCGCCAGATGACCGGCAATACGCAGTTCATTATCATTACCCATCGTAAGGGTACCATGAATGCGGCGGATACCATGTATGGTGTCACCATGGAAGAGAAGGGTGTGTCTAAGTGCATATCAGTTAAGTTTGCTGAAGCAAACTTAACTGAGTAAAATTCGCTGAAGCGAATTTTACGGAATAGGTTTGCAGAGCGAACTTACATTTCGAATGAATGGATTTAAGTTCGCGGAGGCGAATTTAACTGAGTAAGTTCGCATAGATAAAGGAGTTTTTATGGGTATCTTTGATATTTTTAAGAAGGGTCTGCAGAAGACTCGTGAGAGTTCCATGGGAGATGTCGGCGGTGTTTTCAAGAACTATACCGAGGCTGATGATGACTTCTATGATGAGCTGGAAGAGACCCTGATCCTGGCGGATATGGGTATGGAGACGGCAACCGGTATTGTTGCAAGGATCCGTGAAAAAGCAGAGAAAGAACGTATCCGTTCTACTGGAGCGATCTTTGAGATGTTCAAGCAGGAGATCGCTGATATTCTGAAGCAGTCCAATCCTGATGCGATCATCCGTCGTATGACAAATGTTCTTCTGGTCATCGGTGTCAATGGTGCCGGTAAGACGACCACCATCGGCAAGCTGGCATATCAGCTGAAGAACGATGGTATGGATGTTGTCATTGCAGCAGCTGATACCTTCCGAGCAGCTGCTATCGATCAGCTTCGCGTCTGGGCGGATAGAGCCGGTGTTGATTTCGTCGCACACGAGGAAGGATCAGATCCCGGTTCCGTTGTGTACGATGCGGCAGATATCACTCACTCCAAGTGGGCAAACTGTCTGCTCGTTGATACGGCAGGCCGTCTGCAGAATAAGAAGAACCTGATGGAGGAGCTTCGCAAGATCAATCGTATCCTGGAAGAGAAGTTCCCCACAGCACACAGAGAAGTTCTTCTGGTACTGGATTCTACTACCGGACAGAATGCACTGTCTCAGGCACGCCAGTTTAAGGAGGTAGCTCCTATTACCGGTATTGTCTTGACGAAACTGGATGGATCTGCCAAGGGTGGTGTCGTTGTCGGTATCGTGAATGAACTTGGTGTTCCCGTTAAGTATATCGGTGTGGGTGAAGGTATCGAGGATCTTAGAAAGTTTGATCCTGAAGCCTTTGCAGCAGCACTGTTTGATGAAGAGGAAGAATAAGATTTCTATGAAAAGTTTCCCGTGAGACAAAAAGAGCCTCACGGGTTTTTCTTTTGTAACTGACCTCTTATGTCAATGTCATGGAAAAATACCAAGTGGGGTGTTCTGTTATGGATAGATGGTGCATAGTATAATTTTTCCTTATAGGAGGATACTATGCCCAGAAAATCCAGAGATTCCCAACGAGATGATCGTATTGGATATGAACATATCCTCATCAGGCTCAAAAGAAATTCCACTCTGTTTCAGGAGGATGAGTACAAACGGGAATACATGCGCAGATTGAAAGTTGCCTGCTTAGCTTCCGAAGTTCGATTGCATGCATTCTGCCTGTTTGATGACCATTTCCATCTGGTCGTCAAGGGACGAACTGCTCAGATCTCCTGTGCGATCCGTAATACCCATGCGGTCTTTGCGAGAAAATATTTCCATGACCATCCGGAAAACAATGGGATCCCTATTTTTCGTGATCGATTTCGCAGTGAACGATTGGAAAATGAAGAGGATCTGCTCAAGACCGTCCGAGCGATCCACCAGGAACCGGTGAGGAGGGGACTGAGTGAGAGAATGGAGGATTATCGCTGGAGCAGTTATCGGCTGTTCATGTTAAGGAGCAGTGA
Source organism: Bianqueaceae bacterium (assembly GCA_045642205.1). Taxonomy (GTDB): domain Bacteria; phylum Bacillota; class Clostridia; order Lachnospirales; family Bianqueaceae; genus RUG760. Next base: position 571 of record JAZUIK010000045.1, on the reverse strand, counting down.
GATCATCGATACAGCGGTGATACTGGACAGTCTGCATTTCGCAGGAGGATTCAGAGACTATATGCAAAGGGATATGCTCTCAGAAGGATATCCTATCCTGGAGGAGTTACCGGAAAAGTTTGGCAGGACCGATCAGGAGGCAGAAGAGATCTTTGAGAGATATCTGGATGGGGCGGATATGGACGAATTCCGTGGTTGGAGCGATGAGATAAAAAAGGATTACGTGCGATTGGTAAAGAGGAAAGAGGATATCAGTATCATGCAACTATGCAGGATCACGGGTTTGACCAGAGGGATCATACAGCGTTTATGACGATGGCTTTTTAACAATCAATAGTTGATTATTAATTCATAAATTACAGGAAGATTTCTCTTCCCGCTCTTCTATCGGCGTAAGCCTCCGCCTCTACCTGATCTAACTCAGGCTACATTGATCCTTGTTACTTTTTCTCGGGATTTAATCCTGAGTTCTATCATACCACTTTTCTTTATGATCTGGTAGGCTGCATTCACATCTGCATTGATTTTTATTCCTTCATTACTTCGGAATAACCCTCTGTGGATCCTTCTG
>JAZUIK010000044.1:0-4103 GCA_045642205.1 Bianqueaceae bacterium | reverse complement strand
GCTTTGATCGGATCAGTTCCGTCACAAACAGATTGTCCAGCTTCGTGAGAGCATAATCTTTTCGGTGACAGAGAACATCTTTATAGACTCTTTGGTTATCCACACATTTTCTCTGGATCAGTCCGTATAGTGCTAACGTCTTTTCCGGTGTGGGTGATACCCACATAAAGGTGTCCTTGTGTTCAGAAAGAAGCTGATACTGGCTCGCTCTTTCAAACACATATATCTCTTTCTCCGCATTGGCAGGAGTCTCTTCCTTTTTCACCTGTGCCATGCTCAAACTGGGCACATAGGGATCCGCATGGGCGATCTCCACGAAGGGTACCAGATCCTCATAGTGGATCTCTTCCTTCTTCGCCAGGGGATGATCTTTACTCATGACGAGTACATAGCTGAACTCTGCCACCGTCTCTGCGATCAGGCCCTTCTCCTCCATCAAAGAAGCATAGTACTTCTCATAATTCTTGGCAAAACGAAGGATTCCCAGGTTGTACTCATCCTGGGTCAGATTTTTGATCGTACGCTGAGAATTAGTCTCCCGATAGGTCAAAGTGTAGTGTTCCTCTTTGGGGAGCTGTGCCGCAAAGGCAGCGAAGGCATCGGACACATACCCTGCCCTCGGACCCGAAAAGGAAAACATCTTATGGTTGCTCGTTCCCTCACTGAACATGCTTTCCACATCATCCACCTGCTTTAAGATGGACTTTGCATAAGAGATAAAGATCTCTCCCTCCGGTGTCAGTGTCATACCGCGGGCGGTTCTCTCGAAGAGCTGTGTTCCCAGCCCTGACTCCAGTTCACGGATCGCACGGCTAAGGGCCGGCTGTCCGATAAAGAGCTGCTCTGCTGCTTTGTTTAAGGAATGGGTCTGTGCCACCATAACGGCATACTTCATATGTACCAGGTTCATTTGGGATCCTTTCCAGAATCCAGCCGGTCTTCTTTAGCCTTCCTGTCCAGCCGTACTCTTTTCCTGCTTGACCTTGTGATCGATGACATGTCTGGAGGAGAGTTCTCTGTGGATCTCTTCCAGAGAGATACCTGCTTCCACCATCAATACCATGACATGATACGCCAGATCGGCGATTTCGTAAATAGTCTCTCCCTTATCTTCTGCTTTTGCAGCGATAATAACCTCGGTGCACTCCTCGCCCACCTTCTTCAGGATCTTATCCAGTCCCTTCTGGAACAGGTAGGTCGTATAGGAGCCCTCGGGCATCTCATCCTTGCGTCCCTGTAAAAGACCCATCAGTCCTTCCAGAGAAAACTCATGAAGGGCCTCGCTCTGGTAAACGGGATTCTCAAAGCAGCTGTCCGTACCCAGATGGCAGGCAGGGCCATCCTTCTCCACCATGACCACCAGTGCATCCTTATCGCAGTCTGCGGTGATGGATACGATATGCTGGTAATTGCCGCTGGTCTCTCCCTTGAGCCACAGTTCCTGTCTGGAACGGCTCCAGAAACAGGTGAGTCCTTTCTCCATGGAGATGGCAAGGCTTTCCTTGTTCATGTAGGCAACGGTGAGCACCTTCTTGGTGATGGCATCCACCACTACCGCAGGGATCAGTCCCTTTTCATCAAACTTCAGTTCATTGATATCGATCATTTTATTTCTCCCGAATTTATCATCACAGTCTTGTGGAAATACCATCTTGAGCCATTGCCTGCTTCAGATCGGCGATCTTCACCTCTCCAAAATGGAAGATGGAAGCGGCCAATCCCGCATCTACCTTCGGCAGGGTATGGAACAGTTTCAGAAAGTCGTCGATGCAGCCGGCACCACCGGATGCAATGACCGGTACGGATACCGCATTGCAGACGGCATCCAGCATTTCCAGATCAAAGCCCTGCTTGACGCCATCCGTATCGATGGAATTTACTACGATCTCTCCGGCACCGTTTTCTACGCAGCGCTTGATCCAGGAAATAGCTTCCATACCTGTATTCTCTCTTCCGCCCTTGGCAAAGACCCTGAATACTCCGTCCACTCTCTTAACATCCGCAGAAAGGACGACACACTGGCTTCCATAGAGTTTCGCTGCCTTTTCTACCAGGTCAGGATTGCGGATCGCTCCGGAATTGACGCTGACCTTATCGGCACCGCAACCAAGGACTCTGGCAAAGTCATCGGTGGTATTGATACCTCCGCCGACGGTAAGAGGAATGAATACCTGTCTGGCGGTCTCCGTCAGGATATCCGTAAACAGGGCTCTTCCCTCCGCAGAGGCCGTAATATCATAAAATACCAGTTCGTCCGCACCGCAGGCACTGTAGAACTTCGCCAGTTCCACCGGAGAAGCCACATCGTTCAAGCCTGCAAAATTGACTCCCTTGACCACACGTCCATTCTTGACGTCCAGACAGGGAATGATTCGTTTCGTGATCATTTCTTGACTGCCTCCACTGCTTCCTTCAGATCGATGGCACCGGTATAGTATGCCTTTCCGATGATCGCACCATACAGATCCATCTGATCCAATGCCAGCACATCCTCCATGGAGGACACACCGCCGGAAGCGGTGATCTGCATATGGTATTTCTGACTTAAAGTCTTATACAGTTCCCTGTTGGTTCCCTGCATGGCACCGTCTTTCGAGATATCGGTACAGATGATGGTAGAAATGCCCAGTGCCTCCATCTTTTCAAAGAAAGCCTCCGCTGAAATATCTGATTTCTCTATCCAGCCTTTCACAGCGATCATTCCATCTTTGATATCGGCGCCAACAGCGATCTTTTCGCCGTATTTAGCCACCGCTTCCTTCAAAAGCTCCTCGTTCTGGACCGCTGCGGTTCCCAAAATAACTCTGTCCAAGCCGGCCAAAATATAGCGGTCAATGACCTCCATACTGCGGATGCCGCCGCCGATCTCACAGAACAGACCACTCTCTTCCTTGATGGCTTTGACCATCTCCAGATTCGGTGTCTCGCCGCTACGAGCTCCTTCTAAGTCGACGATATGGATATATTCCGCACCGCAGGCTTTAAAATCCATGGCGATCTCCACAGGGTTCTCACTGTAGATCGTCATCTCTTCATATTTTCCCTTATAGAGACGAACCGCCTTTTTATCAAACAGATCGATTGCGGGAAAGATATGCATCTTTTTTTCCTCCTCTATCAGGTATTTTCGCAGAAAGCCTTCAAGATCTTAAGTCCAACCTCTCCGCTCTTTTCCGGATGGAACTGACATCCGTATACATTGTCCTTTGCCACAGCCGCAGTCAGTTCTGCACCGTACTCCGCCGTTGCGATCACATGATCACAGTTGGTTCCGTAGAAGGAATGGACAAAGTACACGCAGTCTCCTTCTTTAATGTATCGAAACAGGGGATTATCCTGTTTCATGATCAGGGGATTCCATCCGATATGAGGGATCTTGTAATCCTTAGGGATTACATCCGCAATGGGACGGATCACACCGGGGATCAACCCCAGTCCTTCGTACTCACCGAATTCATAACTCTTGTCCAGCAGAAGCTGCATACCCAGGCAGATGCCCAAGAGGGGCTTTCCCTTGGCTGCCTCTTCCTTTACCACCTGGTCTAATCCGGTAGCCTTCAGTTTTTCTGCTGCCTCTCCAAAAGCTCCGACTCCGGGAAGGATCACCTTGTCCGCCTGACGGATCACCATAGGATCACCGCTGACAACAGCCTCCTGGCCGATCGCAGAGAGAGAACTTTTCAGAGAAAACAGATTACCGACACCATAATCAACGATCGCGATCATTACAGCATTCCTTTCGTAGAGGGGATCTCATCCGCAAAATCCGGATCGATGGCTACGGCCTCTTTTAATGCACGGCCGATAGCCTTGAAGGTTCCCTCGATAATATGATGTGAATTGCTTCCGGCAAGCTGCTGCACATGCAGCGTACACTCCGCCTTACGGACGAATCCGAGAAGAAACTCCTCTACCAGTTCCGTATCAAACGTTCCCACCTTCTGGGTCGGGATAGACAGTTTATAGCCAAGATAGGAACGGCCGGACAGATCCACTGCCGCTAAGATCAGTGTCTCATCCATGGGAAGAGCTCTCTGGCCATAGCGAACGATACCTTTCTTGTCTCCCAGGGCTTTACTAAAGGCCTCTCCCAGGGCAATACC
>JAZUIK010000043.1:0-3644 GCA_045642205.1 Bianqueaceae bacterium | reverse complement strand
GTCAAAGACATCCATGTTGGCAACGGCAATGTCCTGCATGGTGATCAGACCTTCCAGGTCACGATCCTCGCTGACGACGGCCAGAGTGTCCACGGAGGCCTCTTTCATCTTCTCCCAGGCTTCACGCATACTGGAACCGCGGGGGATACCATCCAGATGACGGTATTCTACGTTGCGGACCTTGGGAAGGACATCGGTACACAATCGAGGCTCCTTGACACCAAAGTGATTGAGAACAAACTCGGTCTCCCTGCTTAGGGTACCGGCACGGCGGGCTTCATAGGTAAGATCACCCTTGCGGTTCTTCAGCTCGGCATAGGCCAGAGCAGAGCAGACGGAATCCGTATCCGGATTCAGATGACCGATAACGACAACATTTTGAGCTTGATTGATATTAGACATAGAAGTTCCTTTCATAAACTTGACGAAGACATCCATGTACTTGATTTTCTTCTCGATAATTCTTTTTCATTGTAACATCAAACCTGGGAAAGTTCATTGTTCAAATATGCAGAAAAATAGAAAAAATACGCTTTTTTGAGATTGCTTTTGTGAATTGTCGTTAAGGCCCCCTCATTGACTTTGAAGGGTGATTATGGGAAAATATTACGTGGTATTTTTTGTCCAATCATGGGAATCTGAAACGGAGGAATCATCATGAAAAAAGTTGGAATCATCATGGGAAGTGACAGCGATCTGCCGATCATCCAGAAGGCGACCGATATGCTCAAAAGCCTGGAAATTCCCTTTGAAGTTCATATCTACAGTGCTCACCGTACTCCGGTGGAAGCTGCAGAGTTTTCCAAGAATGCCAGAGAAAACGGCTTTGGCGTTATGATTGCAGCAGCAGGTATGGCGGCTCATCTGGCCGGTGCCGTTGCAGCGAACACAACACTCCCTGTTATCGGTATTCCCTGTAAATCTTCTGTCCTGGAGGGCATGGATGCCCTGCTCGCTACCGTACAGATGCCTACCGGTATTCCGGTGGCTACCGTTGCTATCAATGGTGGTGCGAATGCAGCCCTTTTGGCAGCACAGATCCTCGCTGTAGAGGATGCGGATCTGGCAGCCAGACTGGATGCCAAGCGAAAGGCAGATGCCGAGAAGGTCCTGGAAAAGGATGCCGGCATCATGGAGCGACTTTAATTCGGTGAACCCCGGAGCTAGATAAGGAGGCTGAAAAATGGGCGGATTTTTCGGTGTAGTTTCAAAAAGAGATTGTCTCAGCGATGTATTCTTCGGTGTAGACTATCATTCCCATTTGGGAACCAAGAGCGGCGGTATTGCCGCATTCGACAAGGAGATCGGACTTCAGAGATCGATCCACAAGATCGGTAATTCTCCTTTCAGAACCAAATTTGAGCACGTTTTCGAAGAGATGGAAGGTACTTCTGCCATCGGCTGTATCAACGATACTGATCCTCAGCCCCTGCTGATCCGTTCCAATCTCGGAACATATGCCATCTGCACGATCGGTGTGATCACCAACAAACAGCAGCTGATCGAGCAGTATCTGGACTTCAGCGGTGGACATTTCGGTGTTCACACCAGTGGTAAAGTCAATGGAACTGAGCTGGTTGCTGCACTGATCGATCAGAAGAGCAGCTTTGCAGAGGGTATCCGTTTTGCACAGAAGTCCATCGAAGGAACTGCGAACATCCTGATCCTGAAGGAAGATGGATCGCTGATCGCAGCCAGAGATTACTACGGACGTCTTCCCATCCTGGTTGGTAAGGATGAGGATGGATATGCCGTTACTTTTGAATCCTATGCATACCAGAAGATGGGCTATGAGGATGTCAAGGAACTTGGTCCCGGAGAGATCGTAGAGATCACTCCTGACGAGATCAAGCAGCTGGAAAAGCCCGGCGATAAGTGCCGTATCTGTTCCTTCCTCTGGTCCTACTATGGTTATCCTACTTCCACCTATGAAGGCGTCAACGTTGAGGTCATGAGATACAGAAACGGTGCCATCATGGCTGAGAAGGATATGAGAGAGGGCGTTGCTGAGCGTATCGATTACGTTGGCGGTGTTCCGGACAGCGGTACGCCCCATGCCATCGGTTATTCCAATGAGAGCGGACGTCCCTTTGCCCGCGCATTTATCAAGTACACACCTACCTGGTCCAGAAGCTTTATGCCCACCAACCAGAGAGACCGTGATAAGGTTGCTAAGATGAAACAGGTTCCTGTCTTGGATCTGATCAAGGATAAGAATCTTTTGTTCGTAGTTGATTCCATCGTTCGTGGTACCCACCTTCGTGGGACGGTTGAGTTCCTGTATGAGAATGGTGCTAAGGAAGTCCATATGCGTTCTGCCTGCCCGCCCATCATGTACGGCTGCAAGTACCTGAACTTCTCCAGAGCTACCTCCGATATGGAGCTGATCGCCCGTCAGGTGATCATGGAACTGGAAGGTCCCGATGGATTCGATCATATCGAGGAATACAGTGATCATAATACAGAGCGTGGTAAGAAGCTCCGCAAGACCATTGCCGAAAAGTTCAATTTTGATTCACTGGAATTCCAGTCCCTTGAAGGTGTCATCAAGGCCATTGGCATTGATCCCGATAAACTTTGTACTTACTGTTGGAACGGAAAGGAGTAATTCCCATGATCCAGAATTCTAAGTCTGAAGCATACGCAGCTGCCGGTGTTGATATCGTTGCAGGATATCAGTCCGTTGAGCTGATGAAGAAGCACGTTGCCCGTACCCGTACCGAGGGCTCCATGGATGCCATCGGTGGTTTCGGCGGTCTGTTCCTTCCTAACCTGACCGGCATGAAAGAGCCTGTTCTGGTCAGCGGAACCGACGGAGTCGGAACCAAGCTGAAGATCGCTATGCTGATGGATAAGCATGACACCATCGGTATCGACTGTGTCGCAATGTGTGTCAATGACATCATCTGCTGCGGCGCTAAGCCTTTACTGTTCCTTGATTATATTGCCTGCGGAAAGAACATTCCCGAGAAGATCGCTACCATCGTTGCCGGTGTAGCAGAGGGTTGTGTTCAGGCAGGATGTGCTCTGGTCGGTGGCGAGACCGCAGAGCATCCCGGTATGATGCCTGAAGATGATTACGATCTGGCAGGTTATTCTACCGGTATCGTTGATCGTGAAAAGATCATCGACAACACCACTATGAAGGCAGGCGACGTCGTCATCGCGCTTGCTTCCACCGGTGTTCACTCCAATGGATTCTCCCTTGTCCGCAAGGCCTTTGATATCGAGAACGCTGATCTGAAGACTCCTCTGGAGGAGCTTGGCGGCAAGTCTCTCGGTGAGACCCTTCTGACCCCCACCAAGATCTATGTCAAGTCTGTACTGGCACTTCTGGAGAAGGTCAATGTCAAGGGTATCTCCCATATCACCGGCGGCGGATTCTATGAGAATATTCCCAGAAGCATTCCGGACGGACTGTGTGCAAAGATCGACAAGAGTGCCGTTAAGGTCCTTCCCATCTTCGATCTGATCGCTAAGGCCGGCAATGTTTCTGAGCGCGATATGTTCAATACCTACAACATGGGTGTTGGCATGAGCATCGTTGTTCCCGCTGAGTGCGTTGAGGAATCTCTTAAGATCCTGAAGGCTAACGGCGAGGACGCATACGTCATCGGTGAGATCATCGAATCTGACAACAAGAT
>JAZUIK010000042.1:0-9441 GCA_045642205.1 Bianqueaceae bacterium | reverse complement strand
CTCTGGCAGATCATCCTTTATTCCTGTAATGCATTAGTCGGAATGAGCGTATACAGCCTGATCGGTTATGCCAACTATGCCGGTATGATCGGATTCGGACTGACCGCAGCCGTTATTGGTGTGGTGCTTACCTGTGCACGTATCTTTGACGGTATCACCGATCCTTTGCTGGCACTTCTGTACGACAAGGTCGATACCAAGTTCGGTAAGCTTCGTATCCTGATCATTGCAGGCTATCTGATCGAAGCGGTTGCACTGTATCTGATGTTCTCCGGACTCAGTTCCAAGGGCTTCGGTATTGTCCTCTTTATTGTTCTTTATATTGTCTACGTTATCGGTTACACCATCACGAACATGACCGCACAGACTCTGCCTGCCATCATGTCCAACGATCCCAAGCAGCGTCCTCTGGTCGGTGTATGGACTACCGCATTCAATTACTTTGTTCCCATGATCCTTTCCATCGTTCTGTCCTCTGTGGTCCTTCCCAAGGCAGGCGGTGAGTATAATCAGGCATTCCTTTCTATGGCATCTCTGATCTGTATTGCCATGGGTGCTGTCGGTGTTATCCTGGTCTGCATCGGAATCTCTGCCTTCGATAAGCCGGAGTTCTATCGCGGTATCGGAAAGCAGAAGCCCCTGAAGATCAAGGATATGGCTGAGGTCCTGAAGGACAACAAGCCCCTGCAGTGCTATATCGCAGCCCAGGCATCCGATAAGATCGCACAGATCACCATGACCCAGTCCATTATCGGTACCTTGATGAATGGTATCCTGATCGGCAATGTGGGTATCGCAACGATCCTTACGGTTGTTGGTATGCTGCCTTCCATTATCTTTGCGGTCATCGGCGGAAAGTATGCCGGCAAGCACGGCAGTATGAAGGCCATCGTTACCTGGACGAAGGTCTGTATGGCCATCGCCGTCGCTCAGTTTGCATTCTTTGTAGTCCTTCGTTTCACCGTAGGTACCCAGACCATCGCTGTCATGGGTATCCCCATGATCCTGCATGTCCTCTTTACTCTGGGTCTGAACGCATCCAAGATGTGTGTCACCACCGCAGACAACTCCTTTATGGCAGATGTTATCGACTATGAGATGGACAGAAGCGGCAAGTATATTCCCGCGGTTGTTACCGGTACCTACTCTCTGATCGATAAGATCATCTCCTCCTTCGGAGCACTGCTGGCATCTCTGGCCATCATGGTCTGCGGCTATGCAGCATCCACACCTCCTCAGCCCGGTGATCCCGCTACCGGAGTAGTCTTCTGGGTTACCATGGCTGTATGGTTCGGTATGCCTCTGATCGGCTGGCTCATTACTCTGATCGCCATGAAGAAGTGCTCGTTGACCAAGGATGAAATGGTCGAGGTACAGAAGCGTATCGCAGAGAAGAAGCAGGAAGCAATGGCTGAAGCTTGATCCGTAAGGGACAGTAACAACGATTGATTGACAATAAAATAAGGTGCCCGCTGCAAGGCAGGCACCTTATTCCCATTTTTCCCCGGGAGCATCGAGTCTCAACACTCCTGAAGGGAGATCGGTGATACGATTCAGTTTTTAGGGCGATTTCTGTATTCCATAGGTGTCATTCCCGTGACATCCCGGAAGGAATGCGTGAAGTAGTTTCTGGTGGTGAAACCAAGAGAATCGGAGATCTCCTGAATAGAACTTTCTGAGGTATCAAGAAGCACTTTGGCTTGAGAGATCCTCGCCTGTTTTACATAATCACTGATGCCAAGGCCGGTCTCTTTGCGGAAGAGTCTGGTAAAGTAGGGCACTGTGTAGCCTACCATATCCGCCAGTTCCTGGGCTTTGATATTGCGGTTGGTATTCATCTCGATAAAGTCACAGGCTCTGCGGATGCTGTCAGAATAGGCAGGAACGCTCTTTCTCTTATGGACACGATGGATAAAGTCATCGTACATGTTGAAGCAGATGGCGGAAAGCTCTCCCACATTATGGACATCCAGCGCATTTTGAATATAGGCATCGCCCAGGGAGTAAGCTTCCTCGGGATTCAGTCCGCCCTCGATGGCAGCGCGGCATACCAGAGTGGAGAAGACGATGGCACTGACCGTGGCGGCGCGAAGGGGATCTTTTGTAATAACATCCACACCATCGGAGGAGAGCATGGAAGCCTTCAGTGCACTGGAGTAATTCAGATTGCCCTGACGGACCATTTCCAGCATGGCCTGTTCGGCATGATAGACCTTCAGACGATCCTGTGGTGTGCGCTGTCTGGAATCCGGAAGCAGCTGCACATCATCCACATAGATGTCTGCCAGATCGATCCTCTCTCCGGTGACGCAGTAATGCAAAAGGCGGAGATTGCGGTTGAAGATGATATAGCGGCTGGCAGGCACTAACTTTAATGCATCGCGAAAACGGTGGAGCCAGGCAACGGAAAACTTAGCCAGGTCCGCATGTTTTAAAGAGTGATAGACCATTTCAGGAGAGGCATTAAAGTAGAACACCGGACCGATCACATGACAGCGATAGAGAACGGATTCCACCTTCTCAAAAGCGACACCCCACACCAGACCCGCATCGGAACTTAAAAATGTGGGCAGTGTTTTTTCAGCCCCTAAATGGAGCATCTTTTCCTTACAACCGAAAATATCGAAGGCATCTGCGAGGACAGCATGGTCCGGACAATTGGTACTCAGGAGTTTACCGCTCCCATCATAGGTCCAGCTATAGATGTTGCCATCACACAGCATCAGTTCCCTGAAGAATTCCAGATTTTGCTGTACATCCATTGCACTACCCCTTTACATAGAAATCCATGATGGACCACCTCGCCATCGAAGTCCGGGATCACGAAACGATCAGGAACGGGACTTTGGTTGGTGAGCAGGTTCAGTTTACATAATCATAAATCAAATGAAGCGTAAGTTTCAAGCATAAGGAGGAACTTCATGCGTACTATTTTACCTATCAATGATCAGTGGCTCTTTTCTAAAGACGCCGCATTTACAAATGCTGAGAAGATCTCTCTGCCCCATACCTGGAACGCCAAAGACGGTCAGGATGGTGGCAATGATTATTACAGAGGAACCTGCTACTACCTGCATGAGTTCGTAAAGCCTTCCATGAACGAAGGAGAAGAAGCATGGCTGGAGATCAAGGGAGCTGCCCATACCTCCGAGGTCTTCCTGAACGGCAAGAGTATCGCCCGTCATGAGGGAGGATACAGCTGTTACAGAGTGAAACTGGAGGATCTTCAGGACAAGAACACCCTGATGATCTCCTGCGATAACTCCGATAATACGAAAGTCTATCCCCAGAAGGCAGACTTCACCTTCTATGGCGGACTGTACCGCGATGTAAACATGATCATCGTGCCCAAAGAGCACTTTGAACTGGCCTATGCCGGAACCCCTGCTATCAAGGTTACTCCCACCGTGGATCTTGACAGGAAAGAAGCTAAAGTGCTGGTGGAGACCTGGCAGAACGCAGAAAAGGTCACCATGGAAGTAGCCGGTATGTCCAAGACTCTTGTCAGCGAGAATGGTCATGCACAGGCAGAATTCCTGATCGAAAATGTGCATCTGTGGGATGGCCTTGAAGATCCGTATCTCTATAGTGCCAGTGCCTCTTTGGAAAGTGGAGATACCGTGTCCACCCGTTTTGGCTGCCGTCAGTTCGAGATCGATCCCGAAAAGGGCTTCATTCTGAACGGAAGAAACTATCCTCTTCGCGGTGGTTCCCGTCATCAGGACTGGAAGGATGCGGGCAATGCTCTGACAATCGAGCATCATAAGAAGGATATGGAGATCATCCTGGAAATGGGTGCCAACACCCTCAGACTGGCACATTATCAGCATGCTCAGGAGTTTTACGATCTGTGTGACGAGAAGGGCCTCATCGTCTGGGCAGAGATCCCCTTTATTACCATGTTCATGAAAGAAGGAAGAGCCAATACATTGAGCCAGATGGAGGAACTGATCGTTCAGAACTATAACCATCCTTCCATTTGCGTCTGGGGACTCAGCAATGAGATCACCGCTGCTTCCGCTGTGGATGACCCCCTGCTGGAAAACCACAGAGCCCTGAATGAACTCTGTCATCAGCTGGATCCCACCAGACCCACCACCATGGCCAACGTGTTCATGCTGGAGATCGATTCTCCCATTCTGGAGATCCCGGATGTGAACAGCTACAACCTTTACTTCGGATGGTATCTGGGTGAACTGTCCCAGAACGACGAGTTCTTTGATGAATATCATGCTAAATATCCCAACCGCTGCATCGGTTTTTCCGAGTACGGTGCCGATGCTAACCCTGCTTACCAGTCGCCCAAGCCTGAAAAGGGTGACTACACCGAAAGTTATCAGTGTGTGTATCATGAGCATATCCTGAAGATGCTGGAAACTCGTCCCTGGATCTGGAGCAGCCATGCCTGGAACATCTTTGACTTTGCGGCAGACGGCCGTGATGAGGGCGGTAAGCACGGAGAGAACCAGAAGGGTCTGGTCACCTTCGATCGTAAGACAAAGAAGGATGCTTTCTATCTGTACAAGGCTTACTGGAATCAGAAGGAGCCCTTCGTCCACATTGCCGGCGGCAGATATGTGGACCGTACAGAAGCTGTCACTGAGATCAAGGTCTATTCTAATCAGGACACTGTCTCTTTATATGTGGACAGCAATCTGTTTGAAACCCAGAAGGGAGAACATGTCTTCCGCTTCATGGTCCCGATCAATGGAGAACATTCTATCCATGCGGTATCCGGAGAGTGCCACAGCACGATCCTGGTCCGCAAGGTAACCGAAGCCAATCCCGAGTACCGTATGGTCAATGCGGCACCGGTCAATAACTGGTTTGATGCACTGGAGATCGATGAGACCTGCTATAGCGTCGCTGATAAACTTTCTGACATCCGTATGCATAAAGAAGCGGGGGCTGTCATCGATGCCATGATGGCAAAGATGGCTTCCTCCAGAGGCGATGTCGCAGACTCTGTCAAGGATAATCCTGCACTCCAGCGAATGATGGGCCGCATGACTCTGATCTCACTATTAAAGCAGGGCGGCGCCGATGAAGAGACCATCAAATCTTTGAACCGCATCCTGCAGAGATACAAGAAGGAAGCGTAAGACAGTAAAGAGAGCATAAAAAGCACAAAAGTACAAAGTGCACAAGGAAATAAAAAAGGAGCTATCAGATGAAGACCACGTATTGCAATCCTCTGGATCTTGGGTATCGTTACTCCCACATGATCACAGGAATGACGGATAAAAACGAGCCTATCCGAAAGGCCCATCGTGAGGGTGCTGATCCCACCTTGATCTATTTTAAGGGAACCTATTATGCCTTCGTATCCATGAGTGCCGGCTTCTGGTATTCCAAGGATCTTCTAAGCTGGGAGTTCCACGAGAACAAGGAGCTTCTGATCTACGACTACGCGCCGGATGTGAGACAGATCGGAGACTATCTCTATTTCTCCGCTTCCAAGAGAACCATCAACTGCCCCATCCTAAGAACAAAGGATCCCCTGAAAGAGGAGTTTGAAGAGGTGAATGCCCCCTTCCCCTTCTGGGATCCGGACCTGTTCCAGGATGATGACGGCCGCGTCTACTTCTACTGGGGCTGCACCAACATCGAGCCCATCTGGGGCATCGAAATGGATCCTGTGACCATGGAGCCCATCGGAGAAAAGGTCGCTCTGATCTATGGAAAAGAAGATGAGAACGGCTTTGAGCGTCCTGGTGACAACGGTCAGACCAACAAGGAGAAAAGCGTTGTCTATCAGCACTTAAAGCACATGTTCAATCCGGAAACAGGAAAGATCGAATTCCCCGGCGGAATGAAGGAGATGGGTGGTTACAGCGCGGAAGCCATGACGGCCATGTTTTTGTCCATCGGAAAGCCCTATATCGAGGGTGCCTTCATGACCAAGAAGGACGGAAAATATTACCTGCAGTATGCCTGCCCCGGAACCCAGTACAACACCTATGCGGATGGCGTGTATGTCAGTGATCATCCTCTGGGACCCTTTACCATGCAAAGGAGTAATCCCTTCTCTTCCAAGCCCGGTGGATTTATTACGGCAGCCGGCCATGGCAGTACCATTGAGGATGCATATGGCAATTACTGGCATGCTTCCACCATGCGTATCAGTGTGAACCATGATTTTGAGAGACGTATCGGTCTGTTCCCCGCGGGATTTGATAAGGATGGCGTGATGTTCTGTAATCAGAACTTTGCGGATTATCCCCACGAGATCCCTAAGGGAAGTTTCGATGCGAAAGAGCAGCAGCCCAAGTGGATGCTCTTAAGCTACAACAAGAAAGTAACCGCTTCCTCCGGAGAACATCCGGAAAAGGCTGTTAATGAGGATATCCGTGACTGGTGGAGCGCGGGAACTGAGGAAGAGGGACAGTGGATCTGCGTGGACCTTGGAAAGAGTGAAGATGTTCGTGCCATCCAGGTCAACTTTGCCGATGAAGATCTCTCTCCCGCTTTTCCTCAGGAGGAATATGGCAGTGAGAGAGGCGATCGCCGAATCGAGCTGAACCCGCAGATCTCTCACTATACCATCGAAGTGAGCGAAGACGGAGAGACTTTCCATCTGTTGGAGAGAGTAGAAAGAGAATGTTCCAACGGTTACTATGAATACACCGAGGGCATCAAGGCCCGCTTTGTCCGCGTTACAGCAGGAAAACTTCCCTATGGGCAGAGAATGCGCATTTCCGGCCTTCGAGTCTTTGGTAACGGCAGCGGAGAGAAAGCTCCCAAGGCAAAGGCGAAGGCAGAGAGGACCAGCGATCTGGAAGCAAAGATCACCTGGGAGAATATGGAAAACACTCAGGGATGTAATGTGAGATATGGCGTCCAGCCGGATAAACTTTATATGAGCTGGATGGTCTACGGAGCAAATGAACTGACCCTGACCACCCTGGTAAAGGGACAGGAGTATTATGTTTGTGTGGACAGTTTCAATGAAAACGGTATCACCGAGGGTGATGTGATCAAGATCAACGCATGATCAGGAGAGAGACATGGCATATATAGCAGTACAGCAGTTTATGTTAGGGTCCGTTTTGAAGAATGAGGAAAAGGTCAGAGAGACCTTTTTGAAAATGAAAGCAGCCGGCTACGACAGTATCGAACTGTGCGGATTCATGCTGCATCCCATGGGATTCATGATCCGCATGCTGACAAAGGCGGCAGGCATGCCGGTAGGCAGCGGCGGTAATCTGGATTGGCCCGGATTGGTAAAGGAATCCGGACTGAAAGTAGTCAGTCTCCATATGGACCTTGGCAGCATCGAAAGAGATGTGAAAAAGGTAGCCGAGGAAGCCAGAGTCTATGGTACCGATAAGGTGGTCATTACGGGTATGTATCGCTTTGACTATGGGGATGAAAAGACCGTCCGAGATCTGGCCGAAAGATTGAATAAGGCCGGAAAGGCTTTGAAGGAAGAGGACCTTTCTCTTTTGTACCACAACCACAACTGTGAGCTTCGCAAAGTCAATGCAGAAAAGAGAGCCTACGATATCCTGATCGAGGAGACGGACCCGGAGTTTGTGAATTTCGAGTTTGATTCCTACTGGTTCACCGAAGGTGGCGCCGATGCTAAAGAATGGATGCGCCGTCTGGGAAATCGTATGAAACTCTGGCATATCAATGACAGAGGCAGCCGCGTAGAAGGTAGCAGCATGACCCCCATTCTGACGACGGACAGCATGGAACTGGGAACCGGCAATATGGATCTGGACGGCTTGAAAGAGATCGCCGATGCTAACGGTGTGGAGGCAGTCATCTTGGAGAGCCATCGCAACTGGATCGATAAGTCACCGGTGAAGAGCTTTGAACTCAGTGCCAAGTGGCTGAGAGAAAGGTACGGAGCCTAAAAGAGGGAGAACAAATGAAAGACCTGAGACCATATTTTATTACGACGAAGCGCCCTTACAAGGAAGGCTGCGTGGAAGTATTTACCCAGACCTTTTCGGGAAAAGAAAAGGCAACTTTGACCATCACCGCACTGGGACTGTATGAGGCAGAGATCAACGGAGTGAAAGTCGGCGACCGTATGTTTACACCGGGATTCACCTATTATCCCAAGCATCTGAATGTGCAGACCTATGATGTGACGGACCTTCTTCAGGAAGTGAATACCTTGAAAGTCTATCTGGCACAGGGATGGTATAGTGGACGTTTTACCTACGATAATGTAACTAAGATCTACGGAGAAAATCCTGCCACTGCCTGGATGTTGGAAGTAGGCGACAAGGTCTATACCTCCAGAGGGAATGTGGAAGCAGTTCCTTCCCCCTATGGCTATGCGGGATTTTACGACGGAGAAGTCTATAACGAAGAAGCTACGCAGGACATCTATCCTCCGGTACCTTTTGAGGGCGAACTGCCGGAGAGATTCGAAGAGACCATCCTGAGCGTTAAGCTGCAGGAGGAGATCCCGGTCAAAGAGGTCATGGAAAGAGGAGAGGTAACGATCCTTGATTTCGGACAGAACTTTGCCGGCATCATTTCCATCGATCCTTCCAAGATGCTTTCGGAGGATATCAAGATCCGCCATGGAGAGATCCTGAATGAGGATGGATCTTTGTATACCATCAATCTTAGAAAAGCCAAGGCGACCATTGAGTATCATAAAGGAACTAAGTTGTATCAGCCCCGTTTCACCTACATGGGATTTCGCTATGTGGAGATCAGTGGCTGTCCTTACGTGCCCGGTCTGGTAACGGCTCATGTACTGCACTCTGAAATGGAGAGCACCGGTGAATTCCATTCCGAAAATCCTCTGGTAGACAGACTGTATCAGAACCAGGTGTGGGGACAGAGATCCAACTATGTGGAGGTTCCCACCGATTGCCCTCAGAGAGATGAGCGCATGGGCTATACCGGCGACGGTCAGGTCTTTGCCCGTACCGGAGCCTATAACTATGACACAAGAGCGTTCTGGAAGAAGTATCTTTTGGATATCCGTGTATCCCAGGAAGTCAATACGGAAGGCTATGTCATGCCGACAGTTCCTGTCCAGGGACCCAGCGGCGTGGGCATGCTGAGTATGCTGGGATGGGGCAACTGTGTTACCATCGTTCCGGAAATGCTCTATAAACACTATGGAGACATTTCTTTCCTGAAGGATCAATATGAAAGCATGAAGACCTTCGTGGCCTGCGAACTGCGTCACATGGGAGAAGCCCATCTGTGGCTGAGTCCCAGCTTAGGTGACTGGCTCATGATGGGGAAGGATACCGGCTGGATGGCCGTCCATAACGGTCCTGTCTCCAATGCCTTTATCGTCAATGACCTTCGCATCATGAAGGAGACAGCGCAGCTCTTTGGACTGGAAGAAGATGCAAAGATGTATGCAGAAGAGCTGGAAAAGACCAGAAGTGCCTATATCGCCCGCTTCATCAAAGAAGACGGTACCATGACCGATGACTACCAGGGAGCCTATATTATGGC
>JAZUIK010000041.1:0-11669 GCA_045642205.1 Bianqueaceae bacterium | reverse complement strand
GGCTCAATCCATTGGCCTTTCTCAGTGCAACAAGGTTATCCGCAAACATCCCTCTTCTCCCTTCTGTTCGTACATTTCTACATATCTGTAACTTTTTGATCTTTTCATACATCTGCTCTGTTTCCTAACATTATAGTCCCTTCAAAACAAAATACTACCAACCAACCTTTACAGAAATAACCAAATAATGTTAAAAAATGTGGCAACCTGATCCCATCTCAGCAAAGCAAATGAGTAAGCGGAATGAAAAAACACCCTGTGAACCTCAGTTCACAGGGTGTCCGTTTATCAATACTTTATTTAAGATCAGCGACGATCGCGGCGCTCGCGGTCACGACGGAAGTTTCCGCCCTGGGGACGTCCCTGGTTCTTGTCTCCACCCTCGGGAGGGGGAAGCAGAGCCTTACGGGATACCTTGACCTTGCCCTGATCATCGATACCGATGACCTTGACCATCAGCTCATCACCAAGCTCGAGAACATCCTCAACCTTGTTGACATAGTCATAGCTGATCTCAGACAGATGCAAGAGAGCATCCTTACCGGGCAGCAGCTCAACGAAAGCACCGAAGTTAGCCAGACGTACGACCTTGGCATTGTAGATCTCATCGATCTCGATTTCCTTAGCGATGGTCTCGATGGTCTTGATGGCCTTCTTGCACATCTCTTCATCGATACCAAGTACGTATACGCTACCATCTTCCTCGATGTCGATCTGAGTACCGGTCTCCTCAATGATCTTGTTGATCATCTTACCCTTAGGTCCGACAACCTCACCGATCTTAGCAACGGAGATCTTAGTAGCAAAGATCTTGGGAGCATACTCGGACAGATGATCCTTAGGAGTATCGATTGCCTTAGCCATGACTTCGTCAAGGATATAGGTACGAGCTTCCTTGGTACGAGCGATAGCACCCTCGATAACAGCCTTGGTCAGACCCTTGACCTTGATATCCATCTGGATAGCGGTGATACCCTTATGAGTACCTGCTACCTTGAAGTCCATATCGCCGAAGAAGTCTTCCAGACCCTGGATATCGGTCAGCAGAACGAAATCATCGACGGTCTCACCGGTAACCAGACCACAGGAGATACCTGCAACAGGAGCCTTCAGAGGAACACCAGCAGCCATCAGAGCCATGGAGCTTGCGCAGATGGAACCCTGAGAGGTAGAACCGTTAGAGGAAAGGACCTCAGATACGCTGCGGATTGCATAGGGGAATTCCTCGGGAGTAGGAAGAACGGGAACCAGAGCACGCTCTGCCAGAGCACCGTGACCGATCTCACGACGTCCGGGTCCGCGGCTGGGCTTGGTCTCACCTACAGAGTAGGAAGGCATATTGTACTGATGCATATAACGCTTGCTCTCTACATTGACATCCAGAGAGTCAATGATCTGACGCTCGCTCATAGCACCCAGAGTAACGATGTTCAGGACCTGAGTCTGACCACGGGAGAACAGTGCACTTCCGTGTACGCGGGGGATCAGGTCGATCTCAGCCTTCAGAGGACGGATCTCGGTCATAGCACGACCATCGGGACGCTTTCCGTCAACCTTGATCATCTTACGAACGGTCTTCTTCTGATACTGGTAAACAGCCTCAGCGACGTAAGGCAGCATCTTCTCCTGCTCTTCTTCGCTCAGGGTTGCGATGTAGTTCTCAAAGTCCTCGGTGACCTTGGCAACACGCTCGTCGCGGACCATCTTGTCATCGGTGAAGACTGCAACTTCCATCTGCTCGGGAGGGCAAACATTTTTCAGAGCTTCGAATACATACTCCGGAACAACCTGCTCCTGGTATGCATGCTTAGCCTTGCCGCATGCAGCAACGATCTCGTTGACCCATGCAACGATCTTCTGGTTGGTCTCGTGACCAAGGAAGATAGCTTCCAGCATCTTGTCCTCGGGAACCTCGTTAGCACCTGCCTCGATCATAACGACCTTCTCAGCGGTAGATGCAACGGTCAGATCCAGATCGGAAACCTTACGCTGCTCGCTGGTGGGGTTGATGACAAGCTCGCCATCGACCAGACCGACGGATACAGCACCGACAGGACCATAGAAAGGAATATCGGAAATAGAAACAGCGATGGAAGAACCCAGCATAGCCAGGATCTCAGGCTGACAGTCCTGATCCACACTAAGGACAGTGTTAACGATAGAAACATCGTTTCTGTAATCCTTGGGGAACAGAGGACGCATGGGACGGTCGATGCAGCGTGCGGTCAGAGTAGCATTCTCGCTGGGACGACCCTCTCTCTTCAGGAAACCACCGGGAATCTTACCGATGGAATACATCTTTTCTTCATAATCAACGCTCAGAGGGAAGAAATCCACTCCGTCTCTGGGCTTCTTGGATGCCGTAGCACTGGACAGCAGAGTGGTATCACCATAAGTCAGGATGACAGCACCGTTTGCCTGCTCAGCGACCTTGCCGACTTCTGCTTTCAGCTTACGTCCGGCCAGCTCCATTTCAAAAATCTGAGACATGAAACAAACCTCCTTTTAAATTACGTACCTTTTTCGGCCAGACACCTTGTCTGACCCTACCTTCTTCCGACAATGGCAAGAACGCAGCAAGATCCGCTCCTTACCTGTATTGTCTCCCCGCACATGACGAAACGTCCGCGGGACTAATAGACTCCGTTATGTTCAGACAACAAAAGGTTGCAGACCCTGTTACGAGGCCTGCAACCATTGTTTGCTGAACCTTAGCGGCGGATACCCAGCTTCTCGATCAGAGCACGATAGCCTTCGATATCCTTGGACTTCAGATAGTCAAGAAGTCCACGACGACGACCGATCATCATAAGCATACCACGACGAGAATGATGATCCTTCTTGTGGGATCTCAGATGCTCGGTGAGCTCATTGATACGGTCGGTGAGAATAGCAATCTGAACCTCGGGAGATCCGGTGTCCTTCTCGTTCTTGCCATACAGAGCAACGAGTTCCTGCTTTCTTTCTTTGGTCATTTTTAGACCCTCCTTTAATTTAAAATTCTCCGTCGACTAAGTGATGGCCGGAGCAGCCGATTACTGAGTCGAGGAACGTTCACACAATCGAGAATTATATCATTTTCTCTCCTGTGAAGCAACCACTTTTTGACAATTCTGCAAGAAATATTGCATTCAAAAGACAGCATATTGCTGACTGTAGGATAGTCAGATCTTACAGAGTTTCCAGATAGGTAAGAAGATCATCCACGCTGCCCTGGGGCACATTAGAGATATCTGCCTTCTCCTGATGTAAGAGGCAATCGGTGATCAGAAACACCTTCATTCCCAGCTTCATAGCAGCTGTATCTTCCACTGCATCGTTACCGATCATCAAGGTCTCCTCCGCCTTCATTCCCAGAGTATCCAGAATCTCCTGGTAGTACAGGGGATTAGGCTTACAGAAATGACTGTTCTCATAGGCAGTGATATGTTCAAACTCCTCCGGAGATGCACCGGCCCACTGGATCCTCTGGGTCTGTGCCGTCATAGGAAAGATGGGGTTGGTAGCTAAGGCCATTCTCCAGCCCTTCTCCTTGATCTTATCCAGCATGGTTCGGATCTTGGGATTGCACCAGGTTCCTCCCTTGGATTCGATAAAGCCCTCTTCATAGAACTTTTCGAAGACAGGTCTCATGTTTGCAGCGTCCTTACCCACGATCTGTTCGAAGCAGTCCCAGAAACGGACTTCATTCATCTTCTCACCGTCATTGCGGATCATGGCTTCCGTACCTGCCCAGATGCTCTTCATGAGCAGTTTGCTGTCTACTCCCAGTCCCACTCCCACCTTACAGATGGCTTTGAAATATAACTCGGTAAACTTCTCGGTATCCATGGGCAGCAGTGTGCCGTCCATGTCAAAAAATACGTTCTTGATCATTCTGTTTCCTATTCACTTTTAAACTACGCTGCATGCACTTAGGCATGCTTAGATCTTACTGTTTTTTGCAGTACATTTCATACTACCAACGCTCCAAAGATATGTCAACTTCAAAGAGATGTAAAGTGTTGGAAAAGATGAGAATTCATGGAATCTTCGTTGAAAAAACGCGGTTTTTGTGATAGTTTTTACCCTATATGTTTCATCCACAAAGAAAGGCACTACCATGTTATATAGACAGCTTTTAGAGGTCTACGACCTTTTAGACACCCCTTTAGCCAGCGGAGAGAATGTAAAGAAGTATCTTCTTGGCATCGATCCCGAGGCCAACATCGAAACCTATGAACTGACCGGCACCAAGGGTTCCACGGACATTATCCATATCCGTATTCCCGGAACCAACGGCAAGACTGTCGGCGGCTCAGCACCTACCATCGGCCTCTTAGGTCGTCTTGGCGGTATCGGTGCCCGTCCCGAGATGGTTGGCTTTGTCTCTGATGGAGACGGTGCTCTCTGCGCCCTCTCTTTAGCTGCCAAACTCCTGGATATGAAGGTCAAGGGTGACCGTCTGGAAGGTGACGTCTTTATCGCCACCCATGTCTGTCCCGATGCTCCTACCGCTCCCCATGATCCTGTTCCCTTCATGGGCTCTCCCATCAGCATGACCCAGGCAAACAAGGAAGAAGTGGATGACGCTCTGGATGCCATCCTTTCTGTAGATACCACCAAGGGCAACCGCGTGATCAATCATCGTGGCTTTGCCATCTCCAACACCGTCAAGGAAGGCTATATCTTAAGTGTGGCACCGGATCTTCTGGATATCATGCAGATCACTACCGGTGAACTTCCCTATGTCTTCCCTCTTGCTACCCAGGACATCACTCCTTACGGTAATGGAGTGAACCATCTGAACAGTATCCTGCAGCCTGCTACCGCCACCAATGCCCCCGTGGTCGGTGTTGCCATCACCGCCCAGAGCGCGGTTCCCGGATGCGCTACCAATGCTTCTCATCTGACGGATATCGAAAATGCAGCCCGCTTTATGCTCCAGGTTGCCACCGATTTCACCCGGGGTGCCTGCCACTTTTATGACGAAGCCGAGTGGGATCTTCTTCAGAAGCGCTACGGCAGCATGAAGCATCTTCAGACCTTCGGTGCTCTGCCTCCCACAGACCCTGATATGTAAGGAAATCTCCCATGAGAAAAACCATCCTGCACATGGATATGGATGCATTTTATGCATCCGTAGAGATCCTGGATGACCCTACGCTTGCCGGCAAGCCTCTGATCATCGGAGCGCTTCCTACGGAGCGCGGTGTCGTCTCCACCTGTTCCTATGAAGCCAGAAAATTCGGAGTCCACTCCGGTCAGAGCATCAAGGAAGCCTACAAGCTCTGCCCCGAGGGCATCTATATGCACGGACATTATCATCGGTATCATGAGATCTCTGACATGGTCCACGAGATCCTCTTAAGTTATACCGACCAGATCGAGTTTATCGCTCTGGATGAAGGGTATCTGGATATTACCGGTTCCTTAAGTCTGTTCGGCTCTCCTGAGCACATCGGGCAGGAGATCAGACGGCGAGTCAAGGAGACCACAGGACTCACCTGTTCTGTCGGTATCGGATATAACAAGATGACCGCTAAATTAGGTTCCGAAGAAAAGAAGCCCAACGGCTTCTTTATGATCCCCGATCCGGATTTCTTTGTACAGCATTTTATCGATCGCCCCATCCGGATCATTCCCGGTATCGGAGGCAAGACGGCTCAGTTTCTCCACGACAAAAAACTGGATACGATCCGGGATGTACTTTCTGTCAGTGAATCCATGCTGGTCTCTTTGATCGGTGAATCTGGGCATCATCTCTATCAGGCAGTGAGAGGTTACGGTTCCGACCATGTTTCCATGCTGGGAGAAGGAGAATCCAAATCTTACGGCAAGGAAGTCACCTATCAGAGCGATATGACAGAACTTCCGGAAATGCTCTCTACTTTGCATCTTCTTGCCAGAAATGTCTCCATTGGTCTGCAAAGAAGAGAACTCTTTGCCGGTACCGTTACCTTGAAGATCAAATACAATGACTTAAAGCTCCATACCCGTTCCTTTTCCGTGGAAGAACCTGTACAGTCCAGCAGTGACCTGTACCGTATCGCCTCTTCCCTTTTGAAGAAAGCGCCCCTGACCAAGCCAGTACGCTTACTGGGTATCAGCACTTCTTCCTTCTCCGATGGATCCACTCACCAGATCTCCCTCATCGAAAATGATCTTTCCGAGAAAAAGCAGAAACTGGATAAGACCCTTCTAGGTCTATACGATCGTTTCGGCAAGGATGCCATCCGTACCGGAGCCGAGATCGAAAGCGAGATCATCCTGAAAGAAGGCAACAAGCTAAGATGAACCTCCCTATGGAAGGCTCTATCTCTTGAATGTAAGCAAAAAGATCCCCCGCTTCTAAAGTGTGGTAACGTCACCTGACGTTTTCACCTAAGAAGTCCGGGGGATCTTTTGTATATGGAACTAACCAAATATCAATATCTGAACGACATCCAGTACTCTTCGTATTCGCCCATCAGCTTTCTCAGTACTCTGTCATACTCTTCACTGCCCTGTGCGTAGGGTGTTGGCTGGTAGTTGTTGGTCTTTGCTTCAGAGGAAACACTGCAGGGGATCAAAGTAGTCTCTCCCAGATGAACGGTTCCATCCACCTCTTTGATGATCTCCTGCTGGATGATGACAGAATCCATGTCACCGGGATTGGGATTACCTCCAAAGCAGAAATTACCCATACTGTAATAGATCATACTATCGTTATAGGCTTCGATGGGCTGCAGCACATGGGGATGGGATCCATAGACAATGGATGCTCCCAGATCCACCGCCTGACGGGAAATGTTGACCTGATAATTGTCCGGATAGTAGTAACCTTCTCCGCCGTAGTGGAAGGCACAGATGATCAGATCCACTTCCTGGCTCTTCAGTTCCTCCATCGCTATCTCCAGCCTGTCTGCCTTAGGCCAGGAAGCACCATAAAAACCGATGGTCAGTCCGTTGGGCGTCGTATAGATCAAGGTCTCATCGTAACCGACGTAGGCAATGCCCCACTCGTCCAGATTTTCCTTCGTTTCATAGTAGCCCACTTCCGTGTAATCATAGATATGATTATTTGCCAAAGTCACCACCTCGATGGAACCATCGATCAGGCACTGACCGTAGGCTTTGTCGTTGTGGAAGGAAAACTGATTGGGCCAGCGATAGCCCCCTAGACCCAGTACTCCCTCCAGGTTGACGAAGGTCATCTCATCCTTTTCAAAGATCTCACGGACATTTCGAAAGGGCCATCCATAGTCCTCTCCCACCGTATTGGTGAAATAGGGATAGACATGCCCATAGATATTCAGGTCCGCTAAAGTACAATCTCCTGCAAAGGAAAGGATAAAGGATTCCGCCTGAGGTTCCTCTTCGATGATCTCCTCCTCTGCCTCTACTGTCACCATCAGCTTTTCTTCCATGCTCTGTCTTTCCTGAGACTGCTCATCCATAGAATCCTTTTTAGGATCCATCGTCAGTTTTGTTTCCAACACTGCCTTGGAACATCCACCGAGCAGGGACAGACTGAAAAGAAGACATAAAACAAGAGCAGCATAGGATCTCTTTGTGGGTTTGCCACAGGGATGATAATTCTTTGCTGCTCTCATTGTTTGTATCCACCTTTTCTTATAGATCAATCGGTCTTTCTGGGAGTACCCACGGCGACCACGCCTTCACTGTCCTCACCCAGGATCTTGACATTTCTCAGAAGATCCTGTGCGTCGGGCTTGAATTCATCATAATGAGGGATCGATCCCACGATATTATCCAGCAGCCAGTCCATGGTAACGATGTTGGCTGTATGGACGTAACCATCCTTTTCGGATCGGCAGTTACCCTCCTGATCCATCAGTTGTCCATCAAAAGGAGAGTAGCTGCGGCGCATGATACCTTTCTTGTAGAAGGTGACCATCTGCTTGACTCCCTCCGGCAGCGAATCCGGAAGGATGATATCGACTACGCCGGAAGACAGTCCCCACCAATAGTTGATGGCATGGTTCTCTTCCTCGTCATCCTCCTCCGACCAGGAGCCGGAGAGGATACTGCGAAGGATACGTTCATAGAACAGTCCCCAGTTCCAAAACGGCATTGCCAGTTCCTTCATCTCCCCATTTTCTCCCAGTTTGTACACTCCGTACTGACGGATATGACTTCTGGGAATAATGAAATCCTGATGAGAGACAACGTCAGCTCCGATCCTTTCCAGATCACCGGGCACATCCGAATCCCTTAGTGCTGACCAGACCAGATAGACCTTGGCTCTTGGATTGACCAGCTGTACACCTCTGGAAAAGGCATTGATGCTGGCCGTCATACCGGAGATGGGATAGTCAGCTACATAAGCGATACGATCACTCTCCGTCATAGCACCGGCAACCAGACCTGCCAGGAACTTCGCTTCATACATACGTCCGTAATAGGTACGGATATGGCCTGCTGCCATGTTGACAGAGCAATTCAGGAACTTGACCTTAGGATGAGCTACCGCTGCTCTTTGGGTGGCGGAGATCAGAACAGGCGTTGCGGTAAAGATGACATCCTTTCCCGCTGCTACCAGATCATCCAGTATCTCATCCACAGATCTTTCCTGATTCATGGAATCCTCCACCGTGGTGATGGAAATGGTATCCTTCATATTCTCTTCGATATAGAGTTTACCCAGCTCATGGCCGTAGGTCCAGCTGGAGTTTTCCGGCGTCTTTCCGTAGACCAGTGCCACATCCAGTTTCTTCGGAGCACCGGTGAGTACATCGGCGATACGTCCCACTAAGCCCTTCTTCTTTTCATCCTCAGGCTGCATATGGAGCATGACAGGGGTCTCTTCCTGAAGGAGCGGGAAGCTGGCCCACATCTTCTTCAAAGACTCTGTCAGATCTTTTCCCGTCAGAGACGTCATGGCATCGAAGGGATAGATCTTCAGATATTCCAGGAAGGCATCCGCTACAGTAGACTCCATGCCCTTGCCGCCGATCTCCAGATAGGCATTCTTGAATCGATAGTAGTTGGATTTAAAGAGTCTCTGGAAATCAGAGTCCCACTCTTCTTTGGTCACTCTGGATACATACTCCAGAAGGAGCTGATAGGAACCTTCCTTGGTGAAGTTGATATAGTTGACTCTGGTGATCTTATAGAACTTCAAAAACTCCTGATAGATATTGGAAGCAGTGGACCCATCGGCTCTGGCGATCATACGGGTAACATCCGCCTGGAACTCTACGGCCCCGTAGAACTTCAGGACAGAAATACGCTTGTTGCCCTCGATGACATAGAAACGATTACGGAATTCATAGCACTTGATGGGATCACGCAGGCCCTCTTCCTTATGGATATCACAGAGGTTTCCCCACTTATGGGCAAACTCCGTATCCTCATTTAAGAGGGGCATAAAATTCTTTGCAAATGAGGTGGAACGACCATGTCCGTTGGTTCCTACCACCTGCTCCAGAGGAATATCCACCACACCTAAGGGGATCTCCGATACGATCTCCATATTCTGGGTCAGTTCCTCCAGCACCTGAAGATAAGGATACACACCATCCGCCAGATCTTTTTTGTACTGCTCTTCACCGGCATACTGGGCGATCTTATAGTCTTTCATACTCATGGTCCTATCCTCCTTCACACGATAATAAGGGATTTAACAAATCTAAACTTTCTGTAAAATCACGTGCATTATACCAAAAGCCCTTGAAAAATAAAAGAATTACGCCATATAATTGTAGGAATCACAAAAAAACACTGCGTTCTTTTCCGAAAGAATGTCATTATAGACAGATATCTGTCATTTCGTATAAGGAGAATATATGCTCTGTCAGTTATGCAATAAGAACACAGCCGTTCTTTTCGTCAATAAGATCGAAAACGGACAGGCTAAGCAGGTGGCCATGTGCCTTCCCTGCGCTAGAAAATCAGGGCTTCCTCTGCAGAACCTGATGAATCCCGGCGGGATCTCTCCCCAGGATATGGAAAACATCGGTGAGCAGATGAGCGACCTGTTCCAGAATGGTGATCTGGATGAACTCAAGAATATGATCCCTCCGGAGCTTCTCAACATGATGAAAGGCTCCACCCGTCCCGGTGAGGATGGGGATGAGGAAGAAGGATTTATGGGCGGCATGGATGATGCAGGTGAACCCATCATCATGGATATGTCTCCCGACTCTCCCTCCAATGATCAGCCCTCCGGACAGACCAACGCCAACGGCACCTTAAAGCGCCCCAGAAACGATAAGTTAAAGACCCTTTCCAAGTTTGGTACCAACCTGACCGAAAAGGCCCGTCAGGGTGAGATCGACAATGTGGTAGGACGTTCTATGGAGATCGATCGTCTGATGCAGATCCTGAATCGTCGTACCAAGAACAATCCTGTTCTCTTGGGTGAGCCCGGTGTGGGTAAGACCGCCATTGCAGAAGGCTTCGCTCTGATGATCGCTCGCGAGCAGGTTCCTATTAAGCTCCGCGGCAAGGAAGTCTATCTTCTGGATATGACCGGACTGGTAGCCGGAACTCAGTTCCGCGGACAGTTCGAGGCCCGTATGAAGGCCATCATCTCCGAGGTAACCGCTGCTAAGAATGTCATTTTGGTCATCGATGAGATCCACAACTTAGTGGGTGCCGGTGATGCACAGAATTCCATGAATGCTGCCAACATCTTAAAGCCCGCTCTGGCCAACGGATCCATCCAGCTGATCGGTACCACCACGTTGGATGAGTACAGAAAGTACATCGAGCATGATCCCGCACTGGAGCGCCGCTTCCAGCCCATCATCGTGGATGAACCCTCTGCTGCTGAAGCCATCGAGATCCTCAAAGGTATCCGCGAGCACTACGAGACCTATCATAATGTCAAGATCTCCGATGAGAACATCGAAGATGCGGTCCATCTCTCTCAGCGTTATATCAATCAGCGGTATCTTCCCGATAAGGCCATCGACCTGATCGATGAGGCCGGTTCCAGAGTCAATCTGAATAACACTGCCCTGATCGATCTGCAGGATCTGGAAAAGACCCTGGAGGTCACTTTGCAGAAGAAGGCAGATGCTGCAGAGACGGAAGACTTCGAGAAAGCTGCTCAGTACCGTCAGGAGGAGATCAAGCTACAGAAAGAGATCGACGAGCTCCGTGCTTCTGCCAACAACATTCCTCTGACCTATGACGATCTGGCTCAGGTAATCGAAAGCTGGACCAAGATCCCCGTAAAGCGTCTGACCCGTCAGGAATCCGAAAAGCTCCTGACTCTGGAAGAGAGACTCCACGAGCGTGTCGTCGGACAGAACAAGGCAGTTTCTGCTGTTTCCCGTGCGATCCGCCGCAACCGAAGCGGTTTCCGCAAGGAGCGCAAGCCTGCTTCCTTTATCTTCGCCGGTCCCACCGGTGTCGGTAAGACAGAGCTCGCTAAGACCCTGACTGTAGAGATGTTCGGTTCCGAGGATTCTCTGATCCGTATCGATATGTCCGAGTTCATGGAGAAGCACACTGTCTCCAAGCTCATCGGAGCGCCTCCAGGATATGTGGGCTTTGATGAAGGCGGCCAGCTTACCGAGAAGGTCCGTCGTCATCCCTTCTCCATCATCCTGATGGATGAGATCGAAAAGGCCCATCCCGATGTCTTCAACATGCTGCTGCAGATTCTTGATGATGGTCGTCTGACCGATTCTCAGGGCCGCACCGTGAACTCCGAGAACACCATTATCATCATGACG
>JAZUIK010000040.1:0-2530 GCA_045642205.1 Bianqueaceae bacterium | reverse complement strand
ATTCTGCCCGATCTTCCCGTTCTCCACCTTCATCTCATACCTAGTGGCATTGACCTGATGCGGGATTCCTTTATCCAGAAGAAAGCCTTTGACTCTGCGAATGGTTCCATATCCTGAATCCTGAAAAAGGACCTGTATCTTTTCCTTCAGTGCTTCGTCATCCTCCGGAACATTCAGGAAGCAGACAGACGAAAA
Source organism: Bianqueaceae bacterium (assembly GCA_045642205.1). Classification (GTDB taxonomy): domain Bacteria; phylum Bacillota; class Clostridia; order Lachnospirales; family Bianqueaceae; genus RUG760. Next base: position 2,335 of record JAZUIK010000040.1, on the reverse strand, counting down.
GGCACTTTCTTTTCCTGCTGTCACTTTCATATAGTCACATATATGATATCCTGCTTCCATCATGCTCTCAAAATCCTGCCCCGTTAATTCATCCCAACACTTCTTGAGGATCTTTCCCTTGATCTTTCCTGCATAGATGGATCCCGCTGCTTCCTGGAGGTAGGAAAGGGTATTCAGCATTTCCTCTTCGCTGCATTCCTGCACATGGCTCAAGACCACCATTCCTGCATCCACTACCTGTGATGCTTGGTAAAACTGTTCTTCTCTGGAGTGTTCACAGATGAGATTTCCCTGAACGACGGTCAGGACACTGCCGATCTCGCAGAGTCGATCCAGAGGTTCATCCCTCATGACATCGAAGAAAATGTCCATGTCAAAAACCCCGGAAGGCTCGATCAGGATACGATCATATCCACTCATAGCCATGGCGATCAGTTTCGTTCGGAATCGACGTTTCAAACTATCTCTATCACAGGCAGCATCGATCATCTCCAGCTCACACTGAGGACCCCTGAGTTTTCCCAGAAGCAGGAGATCCACATTGACGGCACTGTAATCGTACTCCATAATGCCAATCCGCAGTCCACTTTTTATCAGATACCCAGCATACTGTAGGAGCAGCGTTGTTTTGCCTGCCCCCAGAAAACCTGTTATCAGATCAACCTTGATCATCTTTCTCTCCTGCTTTTTATATAAGTAGCAACAACAGTACGGACCGGCGGTGAGATCATTTCCAGATCGATCTCATCGATAGAGAAGAATCGCAGATTCAGCATTTCTCCGTCAGCAGAGACCGGTGTGCCTTCCCACTTATGGCACAGATAAACTATCTCAAAATTGGATACTTCATCTCCATTAGGATAGATATAATGTGCCTCCGGTCCGGAATTGACACAGAAAAACTGAAGTTCCTCTGCTTCCAGTCCCATCTCTTCTTTAAGTTCTCTGACAGCACAATCCTCAACCTTCTCATCGATTTCAACCGATCCACCGGAGTATCCCCACATATGATTATCACTTCGCTGCCCCATAAGGATCCGTCCCTCATCATCCACACAGATGACGCTGGCCGCACACTGGATGATTGTTCTGTGTCCTACCAGTTTGCGCATTTCTGCCATATAACCTGTCATGCCGATCCTCCATACCTCAGTCAAAAACTTATCATCTATCCATTATACCTGCCCCACCGCGGAGGTCAACAAAAATGTAACCTGCCATCTCTCCGGATCGCATCCAAATGGTAAAGTTCTATCCGGAAGGAAATGCAGAAGCACGTTTTAAGATGAGCGGAGTACGAAAGATCTACTTCTACTGTAATCGTGATGGCTTGTCTTCATTCAGTCCTGTGAAAAGCAGAAAAAAGTAACGTAACAAAAGAGAAGGAGCTGTGACTAACATCACAACTCCTTCTCTTTAGTTATGCACAATCATAATTTTCAGGGGATTATACTTCCTTTGCTTTTCTGCTTCTCATGAGTTTCTCCAGATCAGCTCTATCGATCCATTCTTCTGTGAAACCACAGTTGCAGCAGACATATCGATTCACATTGACAGCAGAAAAGATCGTCGCACCTACCATAATATTATTGCCAGTGCCATAGGCTCCTGCGTAGCCATCGATTCTAATGATATTGGATGAATTGCATTTGGGACAGATTCTAGTATTTTTCATTTCCTGTTCCTCCTTGTTATAGGTAAAGTATAGCACTCAAGCAGAAGCAAATAATTAGCAGGAAAAGTAAAATACAGCGTTCATTTTAAACAAAAATGTAACTGAAAAAGCTCAGAAGAATGTAGCCACTCTTCTGAGCTTTTCGTTATATATCCATGTTTCTCGTTGCAATAAAAGAGGCTGGCAACCTCCTACTCTCCCAGGCAGTCCCCCACCAAGTACCATCGGCCGCTTAGGTCTTAACCGTCGTGTTCGAAATGGGAACGGGTGTGTCCCCTAAGCGCATCATCACCAGCCAGCTCCCCGAGTAGGGCTCGAACCTACAACAACCCGGTTAACAGCCGGGTGCTCTACCATTGAGCTATCGAGGAAAACAGGTCATCTTCGATGACCTGTGCCGGTTACTTCGTAACCTTTGCTTTAGATCATCTCTAATGAACTTTATTATTCATTTTTCAAAGGTTTTCTGGACCTTCAAAACTGCATACCAAACAACTTCCCGAGATTCTTTTCTTTAGCGTATTCTTCTTCACTTCATTCTCACGTCTCAAGTCTTTCGTAAGAACCGTAGGTTCTTACAAACTTGCTCCGCAAGTTTTGAACAAGCTCCTCGACCTATTAGTATCGGTCAGCTCAACATGTTACCATGCTTACACCTCC
>JAZUIK010000039.1:0-5495 GCA_045642205.1 Bianqueaceae bacterium | reverse complement strand
GAATCGATGAAGAAGATATCATCGGGAAGATGGTAGACAGCCTGAGGGAACTGATACCAGATCTCATGCTCCATATGCTTGATGACTTTGAAGATGGTACGGACGGTATCTTTCAGAGTCTCTTCGTTGCGCTCTTCTTCGGTAATGACTTTTTCCCAGTCCCACTGATCTACGTAGATGCTGTGCAGGTTATCCAGCTCTTCATCACGGCGGATCGCATTCATGTCGGTGTACAGACCTTCGCCGGGCTGGAAGCCATATTTGCCAAGAGCCATACGCTTCCACTTAGCCAGAGACTGGACAACCTCCAGGTTGTTGCCGGGCATTTCCATGATGTCGAAAGAAACCTTGCGCTCGGTTCCGTTCAGGTCATCGTTCAGACCACTTCCATGCTCCAGAAACAAAGGAGCAGAGATACGGCTTAAGTTCATCATATGAGAGAACTCTCTCTGGAAGGTGTCGCGGATGTACTTGATGGCTTTCTGAGTGTCACGGACATTCAGACGGGGATCGTAGTGATCGGGTAAGATTAGTTTCATTGTAATAAAATACGGCGCAAGGAACTGCGGAAATGAACCCTGCGCCGCTTTACCTCTCGTTAATATATTTCTGCTCCATGCCCCGGTTGATGAAGAACATCAACGGGGAATAGCTGCAGTGGAAGATCAGGTTAAGTACTGGTTGATGTCGCTGACGGTGAACTGATCGCCAATGCGGGCCAGCTCGCCGAGAACGCGGACGATGGACTCTTCGTAGAGATACCAGTTGTCCTTGGTAATGTCATAGCCGGGAACGGCGATAACAGAGAACTCGACAGAGGGGAAGGCTGCCTGATAGCTCATCAGACAACGGCGGGCATGAACAGATTTGCATACCAGAAGAGCGGAGCGAACGGAAATATTCTTTTCGTCGACCAGCTGTCTGGCGTAGATGCTGTTCTCACGGATAAAGGAAGACTGGTCCTCACCGATAATGGCTTCCTCGGGAACATCGTTCTTGATCAGAACATCCTTGTAAAACTCGTATTCTGTCTTGTAGTCGCCGGTATAGACCTTGCTCTTGGTCTTGGGCCCGGGGAACTTGGAAGTGGTAATACTGATACCACCGCTGATCAGGATCTGCTTGGAGAAGCCTTCGCGATACAAGGTAGCTGCCGCTTCGGGAAGCTCCGGCCAGGAACCGCCGGGGACCATGATGATGTCTGCATCTTTCGCAGTATCGGATACAAAGATGAAATCGCTGATGTCATTGATAATCTGATTCATCGGGATACCTCCCTAATAAACTCATTGGTCTGATAGACAATGCGCAGGAAAACGCGTTGCTATTTCGACGATATTATCACAAATAGAGAAAAATGAAAAGTTTAATTTTTTTCGGGGCTTTTGTGGTATAATATCTTGGTTACACTATACGATGTATATGAAGAAGTAAATTTCTGAATAATAAATCAAGTTTGATACTGGGAGGTATGTATCATGACGAAAATCGATATTTTCTCCGGTTTCCTCGGAGCCGGAAAGACAACCCTGATCAAGAAGCTGATCGCAGAAGCATATAAGGGCGAGCAGTTGGTCCTGATCGAAAATGAATTCGGAGAGATCGCTATCGACGGCGGCTTTTTGCAGGATGCAGGTGTAGAGATCACCGAGATGAGCCAGGGCTGCATCTGCTGCTCTCTGGTCGGTGACTTTGGCGATGCGCTGAAGGAGGTACTGGAACAGTTCCATCCCGATCGTATCCTGATCGAGCCCTCCGGCGTCGGCAAGCTGTCCGATGTTATCCGTGCCGTACAGAATCTGGGCATCGAGGGTGTTGAACTCAACAGCTTTACTACCGTTGCCGATGCAAAGAAGTGCAAAATGTATGCAAAGAACTTCGGTGAGTTCTACAATGACCAGATCGGTCATGCAAACTCTATCGTCCTGAGCCGTACCGATGGAATGACTGAGGCAAAATTGGATGAGTGTGTGGCTCTTTTGCGTGAGTCCAATCAGGTCGCTACCATCATCACCACTCCCTGGGATCAGGTTACCGGTGCACAGATCCTGGAAGCAATGGAGCATAAGAGCACTCTGACCGAGGAACTGAAGCGTCTGGCAGATGAGACCGCTGCAATGCATGAAGAAGAGGAGTGTGACGATCCTGACTGTGAGTGCCATCATCACCATCACCACGATGATGAAGATGAACACGAGCATCATCACCACCACCATCATCATGATCACGATGAAGAGTGCGACGATCCCGAGTGCGAGTGCCACCATCATCACGATGACGATGATGACGACGAACACGAGCATGAGCATCATCACCATCACGACCACGATCATGAGGAGCATGAACATCATCATCACCATCATCATCACCATCATCATCATCACCATCATCATCACCATGGTGATCATGATGCTGATGAGATCTTTACCAGCTGGGGTCTGGAGACCGCTCATAAGTACACCATCGAGGATATCGAGAAGGCTCTGGTCGCTCTGAACGATGCAGAGAAGTATGGTATCGTCCTGCGTGCTAAGGGTATCGTTGCCGGAACCAATGGTGAGTGGATCCACTTCGATTATGTTCCCGAGGAGTCCAATGTCCGTACCGGCAGCGCCATCGTTATGGGTCGTCTGTGCGTCATCGGATCTGAACTGAAGGAAGACGCACTGAAGGAACTGTTTGCTTAAGGTAAGCAGGATAAGTTAAGACTGTTTGTTGTAGGAGTAAGTTATGTCTGAGAGAGATATTCCGCTTTATCTGTTTACCGGATTTTTAGAGTCCGGTAAGACTCAGTTTGTCAACGAATCCGTTGTAACGGATAAGAACTTTATCAATGGAGATTCCATTCTGCTCCTTGTCTGTGAAGAGGGCATCGAGGAATATGACGTCGAAGCACTGGAAGCAAAGAATGTCCATGTAGAGGTCCTGGAGCAGGAGATCGACCTGTCCACCAAGATCCTGCAGGGCCTTCTGAACAAGCACAAGGCAAAGAGAGTCCTGATGGAGTTCAATGGTATGTGGATGCTCAATTCCCTGTACCAGAACATGCCCGATGACTGGGCAGTATATCAGGAGTTCTGCTTTATCGATGCGTCCACTTTTGAGAGCTATAACAACAATATGCGCTCTCTGGTGGTGGATAAACTCCAGAGTGCCGACCTGGTCGTTTTCAATCGCTTTACCAAGGATATGGATGAGCTGACCTGCCATAAGGCAGTCCGTACCGTCAGCCGCCGCGCACAGATCGCTTATGAGTACACCGATGGCAACATCGTAAACGACGAGTATCAGGATCCGCTGCCCTTCGATATCAATGCTGACATTATCGAAGTCAAGGATGAGGACTTTGCACAGTGGTACAGAGATATCACCGAAGAGCCCAAGAAGTATAACGGAAAGACCGTCGAACTGACCGCTTATCCCATGACCAATCGCCGTTTCAATCCCGGCACCTTTGCTCTGGGAAGAGAGATCATGACCTGCTGTGCTGCCGATATCCAGTACTGTTCCCTGATCGCCAACTGGACACCTTCCGAAAAGGTAGAGGTCCGTGCCTGGTATAAGGCAAAGTTTAAGGTCGAGTACAAGTTCCATAAGCTGTACGGGTCCAAGGGACCGGTCCTGAATGTCATCTCCATGGAGAGGACCAATGCACCGGCTCAGCCTGTGGCCACTTTCTATTAAGCGGTCGATTCCGCAAATAATCGAAGGGAAGAATCATGAGTGAATTTCTGCTTGAGGTCAAGGACCTGCGTACATATTTTGATACGCCTGAGGGTGATCTGAAGGCAGTAGACGGTGTCTCCTTTTCCATTCGCCAGGGGGAAACTCTGGGTATCGTAGGAGAGTCCGGTTCCGGTAAAAGTGTTTCTTCCATGACGATCCTGCGCCTGATGAAAAAGGATGCCTATATCCATAGCGGCGAGATCCTTTTTGAAGGCAAGGATCTGACTAAAATTTCAGAAAAAGAGATGAATGAGATCCGGGGTAACCGGATCTCTGTCATTTTTCAGGAGCCCATGACCAGCCTGAACCCTGTGTTCACGGTGGGAAAGCAGCTGAGAGAAGTCTTTATGCTGCACCAGGGAATGGATAAAAAAGAGGCGGAAAAAGCAGCCTGTGAGGCCTTAAGGGAAACAAAAGTACCGGATCCGGAGCGTGTGATGAAGGAATATCCCCATCAGCTGTCCGGTGGTATGCGCCAGCGCGTCATGATCGCCATGGCCCTTTCCTGCAAACCGAAACTCCTGATCGCTGATGAACCCACAACCGCACTGGATGTGACGATCCAGGCACAGATCCTCAGGCTGATGAATGACCTGAAAAAGGATCTGGGTACCAGCATCATCTTCATTACCCATGATCTGGGAGTCATGAGTCAGATGGCAGATCAGATCGTTGTCATGTACTGCGGCAGGGTCATGGAAAAGGTCAAAGCCAGCACTTTGTTTGACTCCACAGCCAAAGCATCCCATCCCTATACCGAAGCACTTCTCCATTCGATCCCTCGGATGGAGACCAGAAGAGATCAAAGGCTGGAAAGCATTCCCGGAGCCGTACCGGATCCTATGGAATTGCCGGAGGGTTGTAAGTTTGCACCCAGATGCAAATATGCCACGGAGAAATGCCATAAGGAAGAACCCTTTATGCAGATGATCTCTGAAGATCAGGAGATCCGCTGTCACTATCCCACGAAGGAGGAGAGACATGTCTGATACGAAAAAGATCCTTCTCAAAGTGGAGCAGATAAAAAAGCACTTTCCCACGGACAAAAAAGGAAAAGTGCTGAAGGCAGTCGATGATATCTCTTTAGAGATCTATGAGGGAGAGACACTGGGCATCGTCGGTGAATCCGGATGCGGTAAGTCCACCCTCGGAAGAACGATCCTGGGATTGATCCCTGCTACAGAGGGATCTGTCAAATACTATGGAAGAGAAGAAGAGCAGGGAGTACTGGAACTGACCAGGTTGGATCAGGAAAGTTTAAGAAAGCTCCGTACAGATCTGCAGCTGATCTTCCAGGATCCCTATTCCTCCCTGAATCCTCGCATGAAGATCGGGGATCTAATCGGAGAGGGAATGAGTGTTCACGGATACTATCCCTGGAAAAGTAAGGAAAAAGACGAAAAGGTCAAAGAACTGATGATCAGCTGCGGCCTGTCCGAGAATATGATCGATCGCTACCCGAGAGAATTCTCCGGTGGTCAGCGACAGAGGATCGCTATTGCCAGAGCGCTGGCCACTTATCCTCGCTTTGTCGTTTGTGATGAATGTGTATCCGCACTGGATGTGTCGGTGCAGTCCCAGATCATCAACCTGCTGCAGGATCTGAAGGAACAGAACGATCTTACCTATCTGTTCATCTCCCACGATCTGTCTGTCGTTCGATATATTTCTGATCGCATTGGCGTCATGTATCTTGGAGGCCTGGTGGAACTCTCCGATGGAGAAGAACTGTTTGAACATCCTCTGCATCCGTATACCCGTGGACTGTT
>JAZUIK010000038.1:0-9273 GCA_045642205.1 Bianqueaceae bacterium | reverse complement strand
AAAAAGATCGAAGAGAGGACCATGGAACTAAATAGCGATGGCACTTCCGGATTGATCCGTCTTTCCTTTGATATCTCCGGTGATACCGGACGTACGGTCAAAAAGGTCAGAGATGAGGCCTATCTGATCCGCATTGCCGGACTGGATCCTGCCATTGATGAAATCCTGATGCAGCAGGATGCTTATCTTGCCTTCGTTGGTAAGGAAGATACGGTGGAGCAGGTCAAAGCCTTTGTCTATACTCTTTTGGGAATGGAATAAACATGGAACCCATGGTCTACATCCACATTCCCTTTTGTGTAAGGAAATGTCAGTATTGTGATTTTCTTTCTTTTCCCCCTGCCTGCAAGGAGAGTATTTCTTCCTATCTGACAGCTTTGAAGAAAGAGATCCTTTCCTATAAGAAGGAAGACACCCTGATCGAGGTGTCTTCTGTCTTTATTGGAGGAGGTACGCCTTCTCTGATCCCTCCGGAGGAATTTGCGTCTTTAATGGAGTGCTTTTATGAGGTATTCCATCTTAAGGAGAAGGGAGAATTTACCCTGGAGTCCAATCCCGGTACCATCACCATGGAGAAAGCTTTAGCCTGGAAACGATGCGGTGTCAACCGTGTCAGTATGGGGGTGCAGTCCCTGGATGATGCGCTCCTGAAGACATTAGGAAGGATCCATTCGGTAAAGGAAGTGAAGGAATCCTACCGGATCTTAAGAGACGCAGGTTTTGATAATATCAATTTCGATCTTATGTCAGGACTTCCTTCTCAGACCATGCAGACATGGATGGAGACTCTTAAGGAAGCGGTGCAGATGGGACCGGAACATCTTTCCTGTTACAGTCTGATCCTGGAAGAGGGTACTCCCTTTTATGAGCAGCAGGAGAACTATGTTTTCCCGGATGAAGAGACGGACAGAGAGATGTATCATGAAATGGTAGACTTCCTGAGAGAGAAGGGTTATCAGCGGTATGAGATCTCCAACTTCTCGAAGGAAGGAAAAGAAAGTCGGCATAATACCGGTTACTGGAGAAGGATTCCCTACTATGGCCTTGGCCTGGGAGCATCCGGCTTAACAAAGGAACAGGTAAGGACCAGAAATACAGATAATATAGAAGAGTATCTTCTTAATAGCGGTGATCCCGATAAGCGCTTCGTAGAGCAGGAAACACTCAGCCTGAAGGATCAGATGGAAGAGTTCATGTTCCTTGGGCTTCGCTGCCAGAAGGGTGTTTTAGAATCTGATTTTCAGAGTGCTTTTGGCCGGTCCATGAAGGATATTTTTGGAGAAGCGCTCTTAAAACATGAGGAAGAGGGACTGTTGATCCATGAGGGAGACAGATGGTTTCTCTCCGATCAGGGAGTGGATCTTTCCAATCAGGTGTTTGTAGACTTCCTTCTGGATGAGTGATCTGAAGGAAAAGGGGCAAAATACAGAAAGTTCACAGATTCATAACAGAATAAACCATATTTTCGGCACCGATCGCTTGACAAAATCAAGGGTCGGTGCTAAATTATAGCAAGATGTTAGCACTCCATAAGGTTGAGTGCTAACAGAAAAGGTTGACAGGTGAACGTTATGGAAATGAATGAACGTAAACTCCAGATCCTGCAAGCCATCATCATGAATTATCTGGAAACGGCGGAACCGGTAGGTTCCAGAACCATCTCCCGTCGATTTATGACGGAGCTGAGTTCAGCCACGATACGAAACGAGATGTCAGATCTGGAGGAGATGGGCTTGATCGAACAGCCTCATACCTCTGCCGGTCGTGTTCCTTCCTCGAAAGGATATCGCTTGTATGTGGATGAGCTGATGCAGCGTCAGGAGATGGATCAGGAACAGCTGATCCTGGTAAGAGACATCCTCAAGACAAAGACGATCCAGCTGGATTCTCTGTTAAGAGAGATCGGAGATCTTCTGGCAACGATGACACGCTATACGGCGGTGGTCACCATGCCCCAGATGAAGAAGGTATCATTGAAGCATCTGCAGTTGATGCCTCTGGATGAATCTTCCGCGATCTTAGTGGTGGTAACAGACGGAAACATCGTGAGAAATCACATGATCCCTCTTAAGCAGCCTCTGCAGCCGCAGGAACTGTATTACATTTCCGATGTGCTGAACCGTGAGCTTGCGGGGCTGTCCTTAAGTGCCATGGACCTTTCTCTGATCCAGAAGATCAAGAAGGAACTGAGGCTGGAAGCCGGAACCATGGATTCCCTTTTGGACGCCATCAACGACACCATGCAGTATGCAGATGATGTGGATGTCTTCACAGCCGGTACAACGAACATACTGAACTTCCCTGAGTTCAGTGATATCGCCAAGGCCCGCTCCCTGATGGAATTCCTCAATCAGAAGGATCAGATGAAGATGCTTTCTGATGAGGCTGGTGGCCATGAGGGAACAGGACTGCAGATCCGTATCGGTAAGGAAAACGCACCGGCACAGCTGCAGGATTGCAGTATCGTTACTGCCAACTATCGTTATAACGATCAGAACATCGGATCCATCAGTATCGTCGGACCGATGAGAATGGATTACAATCGAGTGGTCTCCGCTCTGGAAAACCTGATGAAGGATTTCCCGGATCTCTTTGGCGGACAGACACCGAGGATCATACAGGAGGAAGCTCATGACAGAGATGGAGAAGAATGAGATGAACCAGGAAGCCGAGCAGGCGGAAGAGGTTCAGATCCAGAGCGAGGAAGCAGTTCAGGAAGCAGAGGCAGAGGTAGAAGTCCAGAAGGATCCTCTGGAGGAAGCGACTGAAAAGTTCAATCAGCTCAAAGATCAGCATCTAAGATTGATGGCTGAGTTTGATAATTACAGAAAGCGTACGACCAAGGAAAAGGAGCAGAGCTTTGAAAGAGGTCAGAGAAATGCAGTGGAGGCAGTCCTTCCTGTTATCGATAACCTGGAAAGAGCACTGATGTCCAGCAAGAACGAAGAGGATGACCCTCTTCTCAAGGGCGTACAGATGACCTACGATCAGCTGATCAAGTCCCTCGCACAGATGGGCGTCGAGCAGCTGGATGATGTAGGCAAGACCTTCGATCCCAACTTCCATGAAGCTATGATGCGTGTGGAAGATGAGAACGCAGGTGAGGATGAGATCGTTGCGGTCCTGCGCAAGGGATATACGATGAATGGAACACTTCTTCGTGCTTCTCTTGTTAAGGTCGCTAACTAATAAATTTACACACAATCTTTTAGGAGGATTTATACAATGGCAAAAATTATCGGTATTGACCTTGGTACCACCAACTCTTGTGTAGCAGTTATGGAAGGCGGACAGCCTACCGTTATCACTAACCCCGAAGGAAGCAGAACCACTCCTTCCATCGTTTCTTTCTCCAAGACCGGTGAGCGTCTGGTCGGCGACCTGGCTAAGCGTCAGGCAGTCAGCTATCCTGACAAGACCATCCGTTCCATCAAGAGAAAGATGGGTACCAGCGATCTGACCAACGTTGACGGAAAGAGCTACTCTCCCCAGGAGATCTCCGCTATGATCCTTTCCAAGCTGAAGAAGGACGCAGAGGCTTACCTTGGTGAGACCGTCAGCGAGGCTGTTATCACCGTTCCCGCATACTTCAACGACGCACAGCGTCAGGCAACCAAGGATGCAGGTAAGATCGCAGGTCTGGATGTAAAGCGTATCATCAACGAGCCCACCGCAGCTGCACTGGCTTACGGTCTGGACAATGAAGAAGAGCAGACCATCATGGTATACGACCTTGGCGGCGGTACCTTTGATGTTTCCATTATCGATATCGGCGACGGCGTTATCGAAGTTCTGGCTACCAGCGGTGACAACCGTCTGGGCGGCGATGACTGGGATCAGCGCGTCATCGACCATCTGGTCGCAGAGTTCAAGAAGGCAGAAGGTGTTGACCTTTCCAACGATAAGATGGCTATGCAGCGTCTGAAGGATGCAGCAGAGACCGCTAAGAAGGAACTCTCCAACATGACCACCACCGATGTCAACATTCCTTACATCACCGCTACCGAGGAAGGTCCCAAGCACCTGTCCGTACGCATTACCCGTACCGAGTTCGAGCGTATGACCGCAGACCTTCTGGAGCGCACCAAGATCCCGGTAACCAACGCACTGCGTGATGCAGGCCTTCAGGCTTCTCAGCTTTCCAAGGTCCTTTTGGTCGGTGGATCCACCCGTATGCCCGCTGTTCAGACCATCGTTAAGCAGCTGACCGGCAAGGAGCCCTCCAAGACTCTGAACCCCGATGAGTGTGTTGCTATCGGTGCTGCTATCCAGGGCGGTAAGCTCTCCGGTGAAGCAGGCAGCGGCGACATCCTTCTTCTGGACGTTACTCCTCTGACCCTGTCTATCGAGACTCTGGGAGGTGTAGCTACTCATCTGATCGAGCGCAACACCACCATTCCTACCAAGAAGAGCCAGGTATTCTCCACTGCTGAGGATAACCAGACTGCAGTAGATATCCATATCGTACAGGGTGAGCGTCCTCTGGCACGCGACAACAAGACTCTGGGACAGTTCCGTCTGGAAGGAATCCCCGCAGCTCGCCGCGGTGTACCTCAGATCGAAGTTACCTTCGATATCGACGCTAACGGTATCGTATCCGTAACCGCAAAGGATCTGGGAACCGGTAAGGAGCAGAAGATCACCATCACCGCTTCCAGCAACCTTTCCGATGCTGATATCGATAAGGCAGTCAAGGAAGCTGAGCAGTATGCTGCAGAAGATAAGAAGCGTAAGGATGCCATCGACGCAGTCAACGAGGCTGATGCTATGGTCATGCAGACCGAGAAGTCTCTGGAAGAGCTTGGTGACAAGGTTCCTTCTGGCGACAAGAGCGCTATCGAGACCGAACTGAACAAGCTGAAGGAGCTGGTCGAGAAGCAGAAGCACAACACCAACATGTCCGAGGCTGAGACTGCTGAACTGAAGAATCAGACCGAAGCTCTGACCAAGGCACTGCAGAACATGGCTGAGAAGATGTATCAGCAGACCCAGGGTCAGGCTGGTCCTCAGGGTGGTCCCGAGGGATTCGGCGGCTTTGGTGGCGGCGCTCAGGGCGGCAATCAGAATGGCCCCAAGAACGACGACGGCACCATCGATGCAGATTTCAAGGAAGTCTAAGAATTGAAATGCACTGAAACGGGCGCCTTTCTTCAAGGCGCCTGTTGGTGCATATAAGGATTAGGTAAGATGGCAGATAAAAGAGATTACTATGAAGTGCTTGGCGTAAGCAAGACCGCTACCGATCAGGAGATCAAGCGTGCTTATCGCCAGTTGGCCAAGAAGTATCACCCGGACTCCAATCCGGGAGATAAGGAAGCTGAAGAGAAATTCAAGGAAGCAGCTGAAGCCTATGGCGTTCTGAGTGATCCTGATAAGAAGGCCAAGTATGACCAGTTCGGTCATGCAGCCTTTGAACAGGGTGGCGGCAGCGGCTACGAGAACATGGATTTCGGTGATATCTTCTCTTCCTTTGGTGATATCTTCGGTGGCTTTGGCGGCTTCGGAGACATCTTTGGCGGTGGCAGAAGGTCCAATCCCAATGCACCCCGTCAGGGAAGAGATATCCAGAGCCGACTGAATATCAGTTTCCGTGAGGCTGTCTTTGGTACCAAGCAGAAGGTCGAGGTTCAGGTCTATGACACCTGTCCTACCTGTAACGGTAACATGGCAAAGCCCGGAACCCCCATTGAAACATGTTCTGTCTGTCACGGCAGCGGTGTCCAGACGGTCCAGGTCCAGAGTCTCTTCGGACCGGCTATGTCTCAGCGCACCTGTAACAGCTGTGGTGGAACAGGTAAGATGATCAAGGAACGCTGCCCTGAGTGCAGCGGCACCGGTAAGATCCGTACCAAGAAGACCTACGAGGTCAGCATTCCTGCTGGTATCGATGACGGACAGAGCATCCGCCTTCCCGGTAAGGGAGAGCCCGGTACCAACGGCGGTCCTAACGGCGATCTGTATGTCACGGTCTACGTACAGGATGATCCGGTCTTTGCCCGTCAGGGATTTGATCTCTATAGTGGCATGGACGTCACCTACACCCAGCTTGTTCTGGGTGATAAGCTGGTGGTCGACACGGTAGACGGCAAGGTGGAGTATGAACTTCCCGCAGGTACTGCCTCCGGAGCAAGATTCAGACTGAAGGGAAAGGGTGTTCCCTACCTTCGCAGTTCCCAGAGAGGCGATCTGTATGTCACCGTCAACGTCATTATCCCCAAGAAGCTCAATGAGAACCAGAAGAAGAAACTGAAGGAATACTCCGAGGCTATGGGAGAGAATGCCGTTAAGGAGACCAAGGGCGGTTTCTTTAAGAAAAAGTAAGTAAAAAGCAAAGAGAACATCGTATGTTTCGGAAGGATCCGAAGGCATACGGTGTTTTCTTTTTTGCATGGATATGGTACAATCGCAAAAGACTTGTTTTCGACACGTCTGTTTTGTGACGTAAAAAATATGGAGGCATTATGGAATACCATAAGATTACAGTACATACCGTAACGGAAGCCGTAGAGGCACTCAGCTATGCATTTTTGGAACTTGGCTGCGGCGGCGTCGAGATCTTCGACCCTAAGGATATCTTGAATCAGGAAAAAGAGCCCACCGCCTGGGACTTTATCGATGAGGATCTGTTAAAGGATCTGAACAGAGACGAAGTACTGATGCGCTGCTATTTTTCCGTAGAGGTCATCAAGGATCCCGTTGCCATGGAAGAGCTTCTTTTGAAGATCCGTTCCGAGATCAGCAATATCGCACAGTTCCTGCCCACAGGTACCGGTGTCATCGATACCGAATCTGTCTTCGAAGAAGACTGGATGAATGCCTGGAAGCAGTATTATAAGCCCTTCCGTCTGGGACATCATATCTTTGTCGTTCCCTCCTGGATCGAAGCAGAGGGAGAGCCGGATGATATCCGTCTGAATATCGATCCCGGTATGGCTTTCGGTACCGGTACCCATGAGACTACTTCCATGTGTATGGCTATGCTGGAGGAGCAGGTCAAAAAGGGAGATACCGTACTGGATATCGGCTGCGGCAGCGGTATCTTAGGCATCGTGGCAGCGAAAGTCGGTGCCGGCAAGGTTATCGGATCCGATCTGGATCCCAATGCTGTTCTGGTTGCCAAGGAAAATGTGGAAAAGAACGACGTACAGGATGTTCTTTCCATCTATCACGGAGATCTGACCGAGATCGATGCATATAACGGGATCCAGGCAGATGTCATCGTTGCCAACATCATCGCCGATGTCATTATCCTGTTAGCTTCCAAGATCGGCCCCTTCCTGAAGAAGGAGGGTACCTTCATCGCTTCCGGTATCATCAAGGAGCGCCGAGCTGACGTGGAGGAAGCCCTTAGAGCTAATGGCTTTAAGGTTGTTGAAGTCATGGAGAAAGGCAGCTGGGTCGCTATCCGCACCACACTTAGGATGCCGAGCGGGAATCCTCGGTAATTCAATTACCGAGATGAAAGCGTTTTCTCATTTTCTACATTTGGTAAAAACTCGAAGTAACATTGTGATAATTCATGAAATGTGATATACTATGTGTATGAAAGAAAACCTAATACATTACAGAACATCTGTGTGTAATATTAACTACCATATGGTATGGTCGGTTAAATACAGACGGAAGATACTTACATCCGAAATTGAAGAGTATTTAAAAGAATTGGTGCAACAGATAGCAGCGGATAAAGGGTTCACCGTACACCTTTGTGAAGTTGGAGAATGTGACCATGTACATTGTTTTGTGTCTGCACCACCTAAGCTCTCTATCACGGATATCGTAAAGTATCTTAAAGGTATTTCCGGAAGAAAATTGTTCGAACGATATCCGGAAATACGATCTAAACTGTGGAAAGGCGAACTTTGGAATCATTCGTACTATGTCGAGACGATCGGTTCAGTATCTGAGGAAAACATTCGCAGATATATTGAACATCAGAGCAAAACTTATTAAAGAGGAGGTAAACGATGCTGTTGTCGCATAAAACGGCTATTCAACTGAATAATATTTATTCTGGCATAGTGGGACACATGTGCTATGCAGCATACAAACTCTGGAACGTCTGCAATTACGAAAGAATCAACTACGTTTCGTTGAAACTCACAGAATACCCCGATTGGTATTATCAGAAGAAGGCACATAAAGACGATCTCTGGTATAAGAATTTACCATCACAGACGGCACAGGAGGTATGTAAACAGCTCGATAAGGCATGGAAATCATTCTATGAGCTTCAAAAAAATAAGAGCATGGAAAACCCTCAGCCTCCAAGATTCAAGCATGACAAGATGGTGATCACGTATATGCAGAATGCGATCGTGCATGATACAGGAAGTGAGAAAGTAAGGTTATCATTACCCAGGCAGCTGATGGAATATCTGAAAACTACCTATGGAATCGATGAAAAATATCTGTATCTGAAAAATAAGCTTTTTCAGAACATGGACTCCATAAAGCAGATAAAGATATATCCACCGGATGGGAAAGGGAAAAGCAATATCATCATAATCTACGAGGTGCCGGATGTGGAGAAAGTGGAGGATAATGGCCATTATCTGAGCATAGACCTGGGACTTCATAATCTGATGACATGCTATGATAACAAAGGGAAAAGCTTTATCGTTGGGCGCAAATATCTGAGTATCCATCAAAGATATGACAAGGAGATAGCAAGAGTACAGTCGCAATGGGGAAAAACGCAGGCAGAAAGGGGAATCAAATATCCTAAGCCGTCAAAACACCTTTTATCACTGTACAACAAAAAGCGTGCTTCGGTGAATGATTACCTGCATAAGATAACACGATGGATTGCAGACTATTGTAAAGAAAATGAGATCAGCAAAGTCATCATGGGAGATATCACAGGGATACGAAAAGGAAAAGATCTGGGAAATCTCACAAACCAGAAGCTCCATAGTTTGCCATACCAGCAGCTGTATATGAAACTGCAGTATAAGCTGGCGCAAAATGGAATAGAAATGGTGATGCAAACAGAAGCATACAGCAGTCAATGCAGTCCTTATTCACCAGCGGTAGCAAAAGAATATGCAGATAGAGGAAACAGAGTTAATCGGGGATTGTATATTGATAGAAGAAAGTGCTACAATGCCGATGCGGTAGGTGCATTCAATATTCTCAGGTTATACCGAAGTAACGGAGGAAATATCGAAACGTTATCCTGCCCCGAAATAATAAAGGTAGCTGTGTAATCCATAAGGATAGCAGTAAAGGTGTCATGGACGCACCCTGAATCTACGCTCCGTAAGGAGCGCA
>JAZUIK010000037.1:0-10496 GCA_045642205.1 Bianqueaceae bacterium | reverse complement strand
CGTCAGATCGACCGTTTCACCGAAGTTAGGTTTACCGATGGTTACATCGTTCAGAGCATAGTAGGTAGCATCTTTGTAGCTGCATTCCAGAAGGGCACGCTCGGTGATATTACAGCTATCCAGAAGGACATAAAAATGCTGAATCCCGATAAAAGGAATGGCACAGAGAAAGCCCAGGCGGGCACTGTTGATACCGATCAGGGGTTTGTCTGCAGCTATGGCAAATTGTGCTGCACGAAGAACAGCACCATCTCCGCCTAAAGAGACGATCAGGTCACACTCATCCGGTGAAAAACGTGCGGATTCCATGTTTCCGAAAAGCTTCATAGAATCTTCCGGGGAAAGAGAGAGGAGGGTATCCTCTCGCTGTTTCAAAACCTCTATGCATTCCAGTGCCTGAGTGCATTGAAGCTCAGTATAGAGATTGGGAGAAAGAAAAAGCTTCATCAAAAATTACCTCGATATAAGAAAAATGCCGACAGGAGTGATCCTGTCGGCATCCTTATTTATATCTTACTTGTTGCTCAGATATTCGTCAATTGCCTTTGCAGCAACCTTACCTGCGCCCATTGCGGAGATAACGGTAGCAGCACCGGTAACAGCATCACCACCGGCATAAACAGCGTCACGAGAGGTCAGACCATTCTCATTGACGATGATACCGCCGTGTGCGTTAACCTCAAGGCCCTTTGTGGTATCCTTGATCAGGGGGTTGGGAGAGGTTCCGATGGAGATAACAACTGCATCTACATCCAGAACGAACTCAGAACCTTCTACGGGGATGGGACGACGACGGCCCTTTGCATCGGGCTCACCAAGTTCCATCTTGATACACTTCATACCGGTAACAAATCCGTTCTTGGGATCACGAGGATCATCAGGGTTGTTGTAGCCAAGAATCTCAACAGGATTCTTCAGCAGCTGGAAGTCGATTCCTTCTTCCTCTGCATGCTCAACTTCTTCCTTACGAGCGGGAAGCTCGTCCATGGAACGACGATATACGATATAAACCTTCTCAGCGCCAAGACGAAGAGCGGTACGAGCTGCGTCCATAGCAACGTTACCACCACCGACGATAGCGACCTTACCACCCTTCATGATGGGGGTGTCGGGATTGTCGAGGTATGCCTTCATCAGGTTGGAACGGGTAAGGAACTCGTTAGCGGAGTAAACACCTTTGTAGCTCTCGCCGGGGATGCCCATGAAATTGGGAAGACCAGCACCGGAACCTACGAAAACAGCCTCATAGCCGTCCTCGAACAGCTCGTCGATGGTCAGGGTCTTACCGATAACAACGTTGGTCTCAACGTCTACGCCAAGAGCCTTCAGAGTCTCAACTTCCTTAGCAACAATGCTCTTGGGAAGACGGAACTCGGGGATACCGTAAACAAGAACGCCACCTGCAGTATGCAGAGCTTCGAATACGGAAACCTTGTAACCCTTCTTTGCCAGGTCACCAGCACAGGTCAGACCGGAAGGACCGGAACCGACAACAGCGACCTTGTGGCCGTTGGGAGCAGGAGCAACGGGAGCTGCAGTAGCGTTCTCGTTATGCCAGTCAGCAACGAAACGCTCCAGACGACCGATTCCAACGGGCTCAAACTTGATGCCCAGAGTACACTTGCTCTCACACTGAGATTCCTGAGGACATACACGTCCGCAGACAGCGGGAAGAGAAGAGGACTCGGAAATGATCTGGTAAGCACCCTCAAAGTTCTGCTTAACGATCTCCTGGATGAACTCAGGAATATTGATGTTAACGGGGCATCCGTTAACACAGGGACGATTCTTACAATTCAGGCAGCGCTTTGCTTCTTCAACAGCGATCTCTACGGGATAACCGGTAGCAACCTCTTTGAAGTTATGTGCTCTGACTTCAGGTGCCTGGGTAGGCATCTCATGCTTCTTAGGATTAATTGCCATTATAATGCCTCCTTATTCAGCCTTCTTGAACAGGTTGCAAGCTGCTTCGTGAGCCTTACGCTCGAAATCAGCATACATTCTGCCACGGGACATAGCTTCATCGAAATCGATCTCATAACCATTGAAATCAGGACCGTCAACACAAGCGAACTTGGTGACCTTCTTACCATCCTGGTTCAGGGTCAGACGGCAGCCGCCGCACATTCCGGTACCATCGATCATGATGGGGTTCATGGAAGCGGTTACGGGAACACCGAAGGGTTTGCATGCAGCAACAACGAACTTCATCATGATCAGGGGTCCGATGGTGATGACTTCGTCGAACTGCTCACCAGCTTCGAGCATTTCCTTAAGAGGAATGGTAACGTTACCCTGACGAGCATAGGAACCGTCATCAGTCATGACGACCAGCTTGTCGGAGCAAGCATTGAACTCATCTTCGAGGATCAGCAGATCCTTGTTTCTGAAACCAATGATGCTGGTAACTTCAGTACCCTGAGCATGCAGAGCCTGAGCAACGGGCATAGCGATAGCACAGCCAACACCACCACCGACAACACAGACCTTCTTCTTGCCTTCGATGTGAGTAGCAACGCCCAGAGGACCTACGAAGTCCTGGAGGCAATCGCCTTCGTTCATGTGATTCAGCTTCTCGGTGGTTCCACCGACAATCTGGAAAATGATCTTTACAGTACCTTCTTCAGGATTGGTGCCTGCCACGGTAAGAGGAATACGCTCACCCATTTCGTCGGTACGAAGGATGATGAACTGACCGGGCTTTGCCTTCTTAGCAACGCGAGGAGCAGCGATTTCCATCTGGGTTACGGTGGGGTTCAGGACTTTCTTTCTAACGATCTCGTACATAATAGATCTATTCCTTCCCTTTCATTATTTAACATCCTTTCATGCATATGGAATCGATAGTACCTGAAAGTGAGACTTTCAGGTACTATCGATGAAAGAATGCTGTAATCAGATTGCATCAGAAATGCAGTAAAAGACGGCTGGATAGCACAGCCGTCTTAATGGATATTGAATCCGGGAGCAGTTTCCTGCTCCCGGGTATCAACAGAAATTACATGCAGGTGTAACCGCCGTCAACAGCGATATTCTGTCCGTTTACGTAAGAGGAAGCGGGAGAAGCAAGGAAGATAGCAGTGCTGTCAAGCTCGCCTTCGTTTCCATAACGTGCCAGAGGAATCATGGTTCTAGCATAGTTCTGGAAGAACTCAGAGTTCAGAGTATCAACGGTCAGAGGGGTATAGAAGTAACCGGGGCAGATTCCGTTAACGGTGATGCCCTTCTCGCCCCACTCTGCTGCCAGAGCACGGGTAAG
The DNA here is from genome assembly GCA_045642205.1 of Bianqueaceae bacterium. Lineage (GTDB taxonomy): Bacteria > Bacillota > Clostridia > Lachnospirales > Bianqueaceae > RUG760. The sequence goes on along the minus strand of JAZUIK010000037.1, from coordinate 7,237 downwards.
GTTAACAACACCACCCTTAGCTGCATGATAGCAAGCGGTAGGAGCGATCTTGTTACCAACAAGGCCGTACATGGAAGCGATGTTGATGATGCGGCCGTAGCCAGCGGGGATCATTGCCTTCTTTGCAACGCTACGAGCAACCTTGAAGGTTCCGAACAGGTCGATGTCCATCTCGTGCTGGAAGGTCTCATCGGGCATATCCTCAGCGGGAGTAACTCCGCCGGTACCTGCGTTGTTGATCAGGATATCGATGCGGCCGAATTCCTTCATGGTAGCATCAACAGCAGCCTCAACAGACTCGGTATCGGTGATGTCACAGCGAACGCCGATAGCCTTTACGCCGTAGGTCTCGGAAATTTCCTTAGCGACTTCGTCGATAAGGTTCTGACGACGAGCCATAGCAACGATGTTGCAGCCCTGGTTAGCCAGAGCCTTAGCCATCTGTACGCCAAGACCGGTGGAGCAGCCGGTAACAACAGCTACCTGGCCGGTAAGATCAAAGTAATTCTTCATGGGAATCACCCTCCTTAAAAATTTATTTGAAGCAATATAATTGTACCACTTAGGCGACATGCTTTCAATCGCCAAGGGGCTGAAACAGTTCATTTCAAAACCATTTTAATATGAAAGATAAAAAAATAATTTCGCAAGGCATGCGTCTTGAACTGTTTGTTATTATTTTAACACACTCGTTTTTCCATGTAAAGCGGAAAATGAAAAATAGAAGAGAAAAAGGAAGAAAACAGCGGTGTTTTAGGGTATTGACAGGGGCACTGCACCATATTAAAATCGGTTTAATAAAGGAGAGGAAACTCCCCTGATCAGCGAGGAGGAATTGTCATGGCAATGAACATTGGTATCAGCAGTTACTGCCTTTCCAGAAAGCTTTACAGCCAGGAAATGGACCTGTTCCAGGTAATGGATTGGGCAAAGGCACATAACTGCACACATATGGAGATCGTTCCTTTTGGTCTGCCTTTGGGCGTGGAAGAAGGAAAGCCCGACTATGAATACGCAGGAAAGATCCGCGATTATGCAAAGGAGATCGGCCTGCCCCTGTCTGCATTCTCTTTAAATGCACATTTTATTTTCAGTAAGGAAGAGGCGCCTACCGAAGAAAAGAAGCAGGAACTCTTCGATAAAGAGATCGAGCGTGTCAAGATGTACATGAATCTGGCTCATGAGATGGGAATCAAGAAGTTCCGTAATGACACCTGCACCGGTATGCATCCGGATGGAGATAACTCTCCCGAGCAGTTCGAGAAGGACTTCCCCACTCTGGTCAAGGCTGTACAGATCCTGGCTGATTATGCAGCTACTTTGGGTATGAGCACCACATTGGAGAACCACGGTCGTTTCACCAACGGTTCCGAGAGAGTCATCCGTATTCTGAAGGCAGCCAACCGCCCCAACATCGGTCTGACTGTCGACGTCGGAAACTTCCTGTGTGTTAATGAAGATCCTGTTGTGGCTATCAGCAAAGCGATCAAGTATGCTGATATGATCCACCTGAAGGACTTCTACATCCGCGACACCAAGAAGATGTTCCCGGTAGAGAGAAAGATGGCTAAGACTCCCGCGGAGCATAAGGCTAACCAGAACCAGCTTCCCTATGTTACTACGGCACTTGCCGATTATCAGATCCTTCGCGGTGCGATCATCGGTCAGGGAGATATGGATATGTGGAAGATCATCTCCGTGATCAAGGAATCCGGATATGACAAGGAGATCTCTCTGGAGTTTGAAGGCATGGAAGACTGCGTAGCAGGAACCTACTACGGTCTGGAGATGGCTAAGTACATCTGGGATCGCATTTAATCTGTTAATATTTGTCCCGTGAACAGGGATAAGCAAAAATATCTACATTAATTAAGGAGATTACTATCATGGCAATGAACATTGGTATCAGCAGCTACTGCCTGTGGACTAAGATGCTTCTGGACAAGTGGACCTTCTTCGACATCATGGACTGGGCAAAGGACCATGGATGCACCCATCTGGAGATCGTTCCCTTCGGTCTTCCTCTGGTTGACAGAGAAGGAAACGCAAACCACGAGCTGGCACAGCAGATCCGTAAGCATGCAGAGGAGATCAATCTTCCTCTGTCCGCATTCTCTCTGAATGCACGCTTCGTTTTCAAGGAGTCCGAGGCTTCTACCGACGAAGAGAGACAGGTCCTGTTTGATAAGGCAATCGCTCGCGTTAAGACCTACATGGAGCTTGCTCATGAGATGGGCATCAAGAAGTTCCGTAACGATACCTGCTCCGGCGCACAGCCCGATGGCAAGAACACTCCCGAGCAGTTCGAGAAGGACTTCCCCTGGCTGGTCAAGGCTGTTCAGATCCTGGCTGACTATGCTGCAACCATGGGAATGAGCACCACTCTGGAGAACCATGGTCTGTACGTTAATGGCGCTGACCGTATCATCCGTATCCTGAAGGCCGCTGATCGTCCCAACGTTGGTCTGACCATGGATGTAGGAAACTACCTCTGTGTAGATCAGGATCCTGCTGTCGAAGTTAAGAAGGCAGTTCAGTATGCTGACATGATCCACCTGAAGGACTTCTATATCCGTGACGTAAAGAATATGTATCCTCAGGACGGTATGTATGTTGCATTCCCCGAGGCTACTACCAAGATCGACCAGAAGAACCCCTGGGATCCCGACTTCTCTGAGAAGGATCGTGAAGTTTACATTCCCGAGTTTGGTTATGTAGGAACTGCAGACGGAAGCAAGCTCCTTCGTGGTGCTATTGTAGGTCAGGGAGACATGGATATGTGGAAGATCCTTTCCATCATCAAGAACTCCGGCTACACCAAGGAGATCTCTCTTGAGTTTGAGGGCATGGAAGAGTGCACCGCAGGTGCTTACTACGGCCTCGAGACCGCTAAGTATATCTGGGAGCGCGTCTAACAGATGGCGGAGCCATCTGCATAGTTTCACGTTTGGTGTGAAACTATGTATCAGATGAGAAAAACGCAAAGAAGCGGAGCTTTTCTGTGACGTTTTGAGAAGAATTTGAATAAATAAGGAGATGCCTATTACCGGCGACATCTGCGATCGAAGGAATCTGATATTCTGATAACCCTGATCATGCAGCGAGACGCCGGTAAGGCATCTCCTTATTAGTTTTTTAAAATTTTTTCACATTATTCTTTGATCATCACCGGCAGGGCGTTGGCACAGGTATGGGAACGAACGGATTCAAAGGATCCGCCGTATTCACCATCCATGGTCCAGGCAATGGGTTTATCGGACTCGAAAGTAATGTCTTTTGCCTGACGATGGATCAGGAGAGGAGAAGAGTAATCCTTGCGGATCAGACAGTTCATCAGATCGAGGAAGTCGATCGGATTGGTGGAATCCTTGATCAGATACAACTCTGAAAGTCCATCGTGAAGATCGATATCTTTCTGCTGCAGTTTGATGCCGCCAACACGGGTCGTATTGGAAACGATACCGAGAACGAAATCTCCCTCGATGGTCTCTCCATCCACATTGACGATAATATGCTGAGCTTTATAGGTAGGCAGCTTGCTGGCGCCTTCGAAAACATAGGCGATATAACCAAAAGCATTCTTCAGATCCTGAGGGGTATCGTAAGGTACATCGGTGAAGATACCAAAGGCAGCCACATAGGTGAAGAAGTTGGAACCCAACTGACCGATATCAAAGAATACAGGCGTTCCCTGGATGATCTCTTCGGCAGAGGTAAGGATATCGGGATCGATATTGTGACTGACGGCAAAATCATTGGTACTGCCCGCAGGAATGAATCCTACGGGAATACGCTCACTCTTAGGAACAGACATCAGAGCGTTGACACATTCATGAAGTGTTCCGTCGCCTCCGCTGACTGCGAGTACATCATATTCATGGAGATGATCACGGACAAAGGTGGTTGCATCTCCGGATCTCTGGGTGGGATAGGCAGTGACCAGATAATCTGCATTGGTAAACAGATCGATGACATCGTGGAGCTGGGTGGGAAACTGGCCGTGGCCTGCATGAGGATTATAGACCAGAAGAAGTTTTTTCATAGAGTAACGTCCTTTATGACTTAGTTGTATTGGGAATATGAAAAGATCAATTCAGACTGCCGGAGGTAATACGTCCTTTGATACCGTTAGGGATGTACTCGCCCATGGTCACCGTTACAGTGACGGATTGTCCGTTTCGAGAAACGATCATGGTGAGGGTGTCACCAACAGAGACTCCGGAGACCTGCTCTTTGACTTCGGCTGCATTATTGACCTCAACACCATTGATGGAGACGATACGATCACCGCGCTCAAGACCTGCCTGTTCAGCAGCACTTCCTTCAGAAATACTGTAAATGTAGGGACCAAGCTCGCCGACCTGATACATGTATGCCATCTGAGATGTGGTAATGTCGATCATGGTAATGCCGAGAGCAGGCTTACCTTTTACATAGCCGTAGTTGAGAAGATCATCTACGATTTCCATGACATTGTCAATAGGGATGGCGAATCCGATGCCTTCTACATTATTACCACCGGATTTCGCATTGACGATACCGACAAGATCACCGGCTTCATCAAACAGGGCACCACCGGAATTTCCGGGGTTAACAGCAGCATCGATCTGCATCAGGGTCATGGTCGTGCCATCGATGGTAATATTGCGTTCCAGAGCAGAGATGATACCGTGAGTAACAGAACCACCCAACTGTCCCAGAGGATTTCCGATAACAATGATGGTCTGACCGACCAGCAGATCGGAAGAGGTGCCGATCATGGCTGGAGTCAGGCCGGTAGCTTCGATCTTCAGAAGGGCAATATCCAGATCCTCATCCAGACCGACCAGTACGGCAGGATAGCTGTCTCCGTTATGAAGAGTAACCGTAATGGAGGACGCATCGGCAATAACATGATTATTGGTCAGGATGTATCCGTTTTCGGCGATGATAACACCGGATCCGGCGCCGGAGGTGATGTACTGCTGCATGAAGGGGCTGGTAGCCACGATCTCGGTAGTGATCTCAACTACGCTGTCAGCAGTCTTTTCAACTACCTGAGGGATGGTCAGGACCGCGTCATCTTTGGGAGCTACGGTCAGGGTCATGGGTTCTACCTCTTCAATGGTCAGAAGAGAACCGCCGGAGGGTACGGAAGAGGTATCGGGAAGGGAAGGAAGATTTCCCTTGGAACCATTGTCATTCTGTGGGGTCTGTGTACGATTGTCAGGCTGTGTCTGAGAAGAAGATGAAGGCCTCTGACGAAGGGAACGGACAAATTCTGCTCCGCCATAGCCGATGCAGCCAAACAGGATCGCACAGATCAGGATGATCGCAATGGTACCACGCATACCGACTCCCTTCTTTTTGGGAGGTGTGGGCTGCGGATAGGGATTATACGGATTGGAATAGGGATTGTGATAGGGATTCTGCTGCCCTTGGTAAGGATTAGCATAAGGGTTATAGGGATTGGTGTAGGGGTTACATCACGGAGCACTATAAGGATTCTGGTTTTGATTTCCGTACAGATCCTGGTAGGGATTGGAATAAGGATTGACCTGATTAGACTGAGGCTGAGTCTGTGTGGGGGCCTGCTCTTCTGCGGGCGCATTAATATCGGTAGCTTCGTTTTTGTCAGTTTCTTCCGCGCGGTCGGTTTCGGAAGGGTCAAACAGAGGATCGGTATGATTAGGATCGAAATTACTCATAGGACGCTGTCTCCTTTCTGTGTATGCATGGTATCATAAAATGAAAATTTGTCAAAACTGTGACATGAAAGTAACTCTTTTTCTTTTTTTCATCGATGTAAAAAGAAAAGTCTTTAAAATCAAAGGATCCTATTGTATTATGGGAAAAGACATTTCATGGAGGTAGATAGATCATGAGTGAATTCAATCCTAACAATCAGCCCATCAATCAGGAACCTGTTGTTCCTGAAACCGCATATACCGCACAGAGCGAGGTAAACCCCTACGCTATGCCTCAGCCGGAAGCACCTGCTTACACTGCTCCTGAAGAAGCTCAGGCAGCTAATCCCTATACGCAGCCTTACACTCAGCCTAATCAGGCATATCAGGCACAGCCTAATGTGAATCCCTATTCACAACAGAATCAGGGTCAGCCCAATGTGAATCCCTATTCTGCAACCGGATATCAGCAGAATCCCGGAACTACTGGCACCACGAATACCTACACCAATCAGTATGCACAGCAGCCTCAGTACAATCAGTACGCACAGCCTCAGTATCAGCAGATGTACGCTCAGCCTCAGAAAAAGAGCGGTCTGGAGATCGCTGCACTGATCTGTGGTATCGGCTCCGCTGTTCTTGCATGGTTCGGATGGGCTGCTCTGGTAGCTCTTGGCGCAGGTATCGCAGCAATTATCCTGGCAGTCAAAGCAGGAAAGAAGACCTACACCGGAAAGATGTCCGGTATGGCACTGGCAGGACTGATCTGCGGAATCATCGGTATCGTTATCAGTATTCCTACGATCCTCTGCACGATCCTTTGTGTAGCAGCTGCAGGAAGCCTGCCTTATATTTACTAATAGCCACCATTCACCCCTGCCTTCTCGGCGGGGGTATTCTGTCTGAAAAGGAGAAGTTCCATGAAAGCAATTGCCAGTTTCACGATCAACCATGATGTTCTGGAAAAAGGTATGTATGTGTCCCGTGTAGATGGAGATGTCATCACCTACGATATCCGCATGAAAAAGCCCAACCAGGGAGACTATGTTTCCAACCCTGCGCTGCACACCTTTGAGCATCTGTTTGCCACCTATGCACGTAATTCCAAGTATACAGACAGTGTCGTCTATGTAGGTCCCATGGGCTGCCGTACCGGTTTCTATTTCCTCATGAGAGATGATGTAACCAAGGAGGAAGCTATTAAACTGGTGCAGGAGAGTTTTGCATTTATCCGTGATTTCGAAGGCGAGATCCCTGGAAGCAAGAGATGGGAATGCGGCAATTATCTGGAGCATGATCTTCCCGGAGCAAAGGAAGTAGCCATCGATATGCTCAAGGTCCTGGAAAACTGGACCGAGGCAGATATGGTATACGCGGAGTAATGCCTGATCCGTATCGGATGAATAGTATACAAATGTAAAAAAGCGACTCGAGAGAGCCGCTTTTTTGCTGTACGCCGGTGAGTGAATGTTCTATCAGATATTTACGAGGTATATTTTAAGATCCTCTTGATGGTCCTAATGGCCATGTCAGTAAAAGCAGGATAGCTTTTTTCATAATATGGAATGATC
>JAZUIK010000036.1:0-4604 GCA_045642205.1 Bianqueaceae bacterium | reverse complement strand
GATGGTCAGCCAGTCCAAGGTAGTTGTTTGCACACATATTGATAACATTCTTTGCAGCGGTGGTATCGATATGAGAGCTCTGAGGCGTGGTAATGATACGCTCGTTCTTGTAAAGACCGTCAGCCTTCAGCTGCTCCAGAGTCTCCTGATAATACTTATATGCAGATCTCATTTGCTTATCTCCTTATTCTTCTTCAGCAGCGTTTGCTGTTTCCCAATTAAGTACGACCTTACCGGAATTACCGGTGTTCATGACCTCAAAGCCCTTCTCGAAATCACGGAAGTCGAACTTGTGGGTCTGAACCTTGCTGATGTCCAGTCCGCTCTCCAGCATGAAGATCATCTTATTCCAGGTATCGAAGACCTTACGGCCATAGATACCGCGGATGGTCAGACCGTTCCATACGATCTTCTGCCAGTCAACATCGGGCTGCTTTGCATGGATACCCAGAACTGCAACGTTTCCGCCGTTGTTCATGGTCTCGATCATGCTATGGAATGCAGGAGAACTTCCGGACATTTCCAGACCGACATCAAAGCCTTCCTTCAGTCCGATGTTCTTCATAGCATCTTCCAGCTTTTCCTTTGCAACATTGACGGTGTAAACAGAAGGAGTGATCTCCTTGCAGAGATTCAGACGATAATCGTTGACATCAGTGACAACAACACGGCGTGCACCGACATGGGCAGCAATGGCAGCCGCCATCATTCCGATCGCACCGCATCCGGTGATCAGAACATCCTCACCGACCATATCATAGGTCAGAGCGGTATGAACAGCATTTCCTAGAGGATCAAAGGAGGAAACGATATCCTCCGTCAGAGTCTCGGTGATCTTAACGGGAACAACATTCTCCTTGGGGATGACCAGGTACTCAGCAAAAGCACCATTACGATTGACACCGACGCCCTTTGCATTACGGCAAAGATGCTTACGTCCCTCACGGCAGTTACGACAAACGCCACAGGTGATATGACCCTCACCGGTAACAGTCTGGCCTACCTGATACTCGGTAACGCCGGGACCTACTTCAACGATCTCACCACAGTACTCATGACCGATGGTGGTTCCGATCTGGATGGTCTTCTGAGACCACTCGTCCCAGTTATAGATATGAAGATCCGTACCGCAGATAGAGGTCTTGTGGATCCTGATCTTTACATCGTTAGGTCCTACTTCAGGAACAGGAACCTTCTTCAGGGTAAGCCCCTTTCCAGCCTCTGTCTTGACGAGAGCGTACATCATTTCAGACATGTTTATGTCCTCCGATTATTCATTAAATTCAGCGAATTCTGATGCGCCGCTGAGCGCAAAACTACAAAACTATTATAGGATTTTCCTACTGTCAGGGTCAAGCAATATTATCGCAAGTTTATGTTTGGAATCCTGCAATACAAAAATCTGTCTGTCAGCAAAATAGCCCTCGGCACAATGCCGAAGGCTATGATTTTGCATAATTTTCAATTCAAAAGTGTAATTAATGATTTACTCCATATGAATGCGGATCCACTTCAGCTCTGCAGGGGAAAAATAATACTTCTCATTGCAGAAATGGCAGCTCATCTCGATGGTCTCATTCTCCTCGATCAGCTTATCCATTTCCTCCTTACCGATGGTGGCCAGAGCAGACTGGACTCTCTTCTTATCGCAGAAGCACTCGAAACGGATATCCTTCTTGCCGATAACATTAAAGTCCATATCCTTCAAGAGCTCATTCAGGACATCCTCGGGAGTATGCTCCTGTGCCAGGTAAGTAGTAAGCTGAGGGAATTCCAGTACTCTCTTCTGCAGCTCTTCCGCAACTTCATCGGAAGCGCCGGGAAGCAGCTGGATAATAAAGCCACCGGATACCCAGACATTACCGTCATCATGGACCAGAACACCCAGTGCAACAGCGGAGGGGATCTGCTCAGAGGTGGTGAAATAATAGGCCAGATCTTCTGCGATCTCGCTGGTTGCCAGAATGGAGGTTCCGATGTAGGGTTCCTTCATATGAAGATCCTTCTCCACGCTCATGATACCCAGACCTACAGCGCCGCCTACATCCAGCTTACCCTTAGCGTTCAGGGGAAGCTCTACGGTAGGATCTCCGACATATCCGCGAACACGGCCGTCGCCGTCTCCCTGTGCGACCACACTGTGCAGCGGGCCGTCACCATTGATATTGATGGTAATGGATTCCAGTCCATTCTTTAATCCTGCTGCCATCATGGCAACACCGGACATGGTTCTTCCAAGTGCTGCGGTGGCCGTCTTGGACAGTCCGTGACGTTGTCTGGCAATGGCTACCATCTCTGTTGTATTGCAGGCAAAGGCCAGGACCTGACCATTTGCTGCGGTTCCTCTGATAACATAATCACCCATGATCATACCTCCTAATTATGTATCCAATTCCAGTCGGGCTTCCGGATCGCCGGGCACCTTTCGCTGCTCTCTGGCAACGAAGGTAATGCGTTCGGAGTCCTCTCTTGCTTCTTCCAAAGTAAAGGCGTCATAGACACCTTCCACCTTCAGGTGGGCCTTTTCCAGCATGGCGATGATCGCCTCTTTGCTGTATGCCTTCTGCAGATGGTTTTCTTCAAATCGTTCGTAGGTCCCGTCCTCGGCTTCGGCAAAAAAGGTGACATTGTATTCATTGATCCTGTCATCTTCGTAATAATGATTCTGCCAGATAAAAGCGGCATCCTCCGTTGTATCGGCAAAAACATTATCCCCTAAAAGGCTGGCATATTTGTACTCCGTGTTCACATCGAACATAAACAAGCCGCCCACATCGAGATAGTTTTCCGCCAGATCGAAGACCTGCTGGACTTCCTCTTCTTCCAGAAGGTAATTGATGCTGTCACAGGTACAGACAATACTGTCTACCGTGCCGAACAGTTCAAATTCCCGCATATCCTGCAACAGAAACAGGACCTGTTCGCTCAATCCCTCTTCGTACATCTTTTCTCTGGCCTGGTTCAGCATTTCCGGAGAATTATCGGCTCCGATCATGTCGTATCCACGTTTGGAAAGCTCCAGAGAAAGAGAACCGGTTCCGCAGGCAAGATCCAGTACCAGCTCCGGCTTCAGTGCATGATGCTGCCACAGTGTTTCCACATAATCTGCCCAGGTATCTGTCGGTACCGTCTGCATGAATTCATCGTATACATCCGCAAATTGCTGATACATATTCTCCCTCCTTCTCCAACGATTCGAACAGATATTTTACCATATAGCCCTTGTTTACGCAATGAGAAAGGTAGTTCAGCAAATCTCACGCCTCAACCGGAACACTATTTTCATACACCATTTCCGGAGCTACATCTATCTCTCCATTATTCCATGTCAAAACACCATGAAACAAGCTAACGCTTTCAAAGATTCCTTTGTTTTTCAAAGGAGCAAATGCTTTCCCATTAAGTACCGATGTATCGAATATTCTTTCCTCTCCATTTTGAAAGGTCACTAATAACCTTCCCTCTTTCAACGAAGTGACGGTAACAATTTTGACTGCCTCTTCGCTTTTATCTGCTACACAGATTCCATCCATCACTTTCATTTCTGCTCCTTTCTTCATATCCTTATGTAAAGGGATCGATTTTTTCAAAGTGTTCCCCTCTGACCGCTTTGTTCCAGGCAGCATAAGCCTCCTCCTCATGGTAGGCTAGCCATCCTTGAATCATCCTGAATTGCTTTTGAGGTAAACTACCTGCTATTAACTCACCATCAATTCCTATCGTCGCTTCGTAGTCTCCATAATACACGTGAATGTGCGGTTTATTATGTTGCTTCACATCGTAAAACAACAAATATATAACCATTCCTCCAAATCGACTTAACTCTGGCATATGTGTATTCTCCTTTCAATTATAACATATATTGTGACTTGCACCTGACTTTTCTTTTGCCTCTCCCGCCAAACTGTGCTATAACAGAGTCAGTACAATTCGGGAGGTATTAGCATGTTTCCGTTTGATCATTCCCTTCCCATCTGGCACCCGGAGGGCGCCGGAATCAACCAGACGATCCTTTTTGAATCCAACTTCACTGTTGAATCTCCGGAAGACTGTATCCTGTATCTTCATGTGAATTCCAACTACGCTCTATATATCAATGATACCTTTGTAGATTGTGGTTCCTTCTCGGATTTTCCCTCCTACAGGACCTATGACACGATCGATCTGTCTTCCTTTGTCATTTCCGGAGAGAACCATTTCTCTTTATATGCCTATTATCAGGGAACTGACAGCTTTACCGTGATCCAATATCCTCCGGAGGCTATCTTCTCCCTGAAGGAAAAGGAAGAAGAGATCCTGCTTTCCGCTCCCGGATTTCCTGTTCAGACAGTGGAATCCTATCTTAGAGAGGTTCCTTCCATTTCTCCTCAGCTGGCCTTTTCTTTTGAGTACAATGCGCTGCTTCCCTCAGGCCCCATCATGCCCGCTGTCTCAACTGCATTGGGAGCCGGCCTTCTCTGTCAGCGTCCCATCGATAAGCTTCGTATCGAACCTGCCCATCCGGCAGCGGTCTCTCTGATCGGCAACTATCAGAAAGACCCTACCCTCCGATCGAATCATCCTGCGCACATCATGCAGCATGCCTTTCGTTCCCTTTCCCATCC
>JAZUIK010000035.1:0-5471 GCA_045642205.1 Bianqueaceae bacterium | reverse complement strand
GAATCTACTTTATCATAGAATCCTGAAAAAAGAAACCCTAAAACAAGTGTTTCATATCCGTATCACAGATCATTTCCAAGAAAATAAAAAAGCTCTGGAGACCGCATAAATAGCGGACTTCAGAGCTTTTTCTTTTCTTGGGTTACTCCCATTCCACCGTAGCCGGGGGCTTGGAAGTGATATCGTAGACTACGCGGTTGACGCGGCCCTTCATCTCATTGGTGATACGGCCGGAAACCTTGGCAAGGATATCATAGGGGATCTTTGCCCAGTCGGCGGTCATGAAGTCATCGGTGGTGACTGCACGGATAACGATCAGATCAGAATAGGTTCTGAAGTCACCCATAACACCGACAGTGTTGACACCGGGAAGGACACAGAAGAACTGAGAAAGGTTTCTCTCATAGCCGTTTTTGCTCATCTCGTCTCTCAGGATCCAGTCAGCATCCTGAAGAAGAGCGACTCTTTCAGCAGTGATGGCACCAATGATACGAACGCCAAGTCCGGGACCGGGGAAGGGCTGACGCCATACCAGATCGTGGGGCAGTCCAAGAAGCTCACCAACGGCACGGACCTCATCCTTGAACAGGTCCTTCAGAGGCTCGATGGTGCCAAGGAAAGAAACATCCGTGGGCTGATCGACCATGTTGTGATGGGTCTTGATGACAGCGGATTTCTGGTTCTTACCCTTACCGGATTCGATACGGTCGGGGTAGATGGTTCCCTGTGCAAAGTATGCCAAACCGTTTTCCTGGAGACGCTTGATCTCATCCCAGAAAGCACGGTAGAACTCGGTACCGATGATCTTACGCTTCTGCTCGGGATCCACGACGTCCTTCAGCTCGCTCAGGAAGTGCTCCTGGCAGTTGAGGCGGACAAAGTTCATATCGAAACGCTCGGTGAAGATCTTTTCGACTTCGTCACCCTCGTTCTTACGCATGAGACCATGGTCAACGAAGACACAGGTCAGCTGCTTACCGACAGCCTTGGACAGAAGAGCGGCAGCAACAGAGGAGTCAACACCGCCGGACAGACCAAGAATAACATTCTTGTCACCGATGGCCTCACGCAGTTCAGCGACAGCGCTCTCGATGAAGGATTCCATCTTCCAGTCGCCGGAGCAGTTGCAGATATTCTTTACGAAGTTGCCCAGCATCTTCTTTCCTTCCTTGGTGTGAAGGACTTCTGGATGGAACTGGGTAGCATAGAGCTTTCTTTCAGCACATTCCATGGCTGCGACAGGGCAGACAGGAGTATGGCCTGTAATAGTAAAACCTTCGGGGGCCTGTGCAATATAGTCTGTATGGCTCATCCATACAGAGGTAGTGGGCTCACAGTTCTGGAAAAGAAGACTGTTTGTATCCAGTTCGATGTCGGTATGGCCGTATTCACTGACGGGAGCGGTCTCTACGCGGCCGTCCAGTGCCCAGGCCATAAACTGGGAACCATAGCAGATACCAAGGATCGGGACACCAAGGTCAAAGATCTCCTTGGTATAGTGGGGAGATTCCATATCATACACACTGTTAGGACCACCGGTGAAGATGATACCCATGGGATCCATGGCTTTGATCTCCTCCAGGGGAGTGGTGTAGGGCAGGATCTCGCAGTATACGTTGTTCTCACGCACACGGCGGGCGATCAGCTGATTGTACTGTCCTCCAAAATCGAGGACGAGGATCTTTTGATCCATAGACACCTCCAGGTCATAGTTGGATATGAATACCATGCCAGAGTAGATAATGCGAATGTGGCACGGCGGATAACTGAATAATAGAAGAATTGTACACCACACATATTTTTCTGTAAAGGGACGAAATGCACAGAGGAAGAAGTTTTTCCGCGGAAAAAGGCGGAACCATGCACCATGAGAAAAGTGGGGAAACTTGTGTATTTAAGGAAGTCAGTGTATACTGGAAAGGTCCGTTTTTTATACGCATTGATCGAAAGATCAGGAGAAAAGAATTATGAAATTTGCAGATATTCCCTATATCCGTCCGGATATGGAAAAGGCATCTGAAAATGCCAGAAATTGCGCACAGGCGATCAAAGAGGCAAAGTCTTACAGTGAGATGCGTGAAGCCATCATGGCACATGAGAAGGAAACATCGGAGCTTTATTCCATGTTCAGTATTGCCACCATCCGCAATACCATCAATACCACCGATGCCTTCTATGAGGAAGAGGTCAATTTCCTTAACAGCGAGATGCCCTGTCTGGGACTGGTGGAGAAGGAAGCGGATATGGCCCTTCTGGATTCTCCCTTCCTTCCGGATTATATTGCCGAGTTCGGTGACACCGGCATCAAGAGCATGAAGGCTCAGCTTCGTCTGCAGGATGAGGCGATCATCGAGGATCGTGTTGCCGAGTCCAAACTGCAGCAGCAGTATTCCAAGGTCATTGCTGTTTCCAGCACCAAGTTCATGGGGGAGGACTGCAACTTCTATGGATTGTTAAAGCATATGCAGAGCACGGATCGTGAGGTCCGTAAGGCTGCATTCAAGGCCTGGGCAGACATGTACGAAGGTATTTCCGAAGAACTGGATCATATCTACGATCAGCTCATCGAGATCCGTGTCCGTATGGCCGAAAAGCTTGGATTTAAGAATTATGTAGAGATGGCTTACCTGGAGCGAGGCCGTTTCGATTATGCATTTGAGGATGCACAGAATTTCCGTAAGCAGGTCCGTGAGGAGATCACCCCTGTAGCAGCAAAACTGTTTGAAAAGCAGCGTAAGGAGCTGGGCATCGATCATCTGTATTTCTATGATGAAGATCTGATCTATCCCGAAGGAAATGCCGTTCCCAGAGGAACCAAGGATGAGCTGGTAGCAGCCGCTCAGAAGATGTACCGCGAACTTTCTGAAGAGACCGGCGTCTTCTTCGATGCTATGGTCGAAAACGAGATGTTCGATCTGGAGACCAAGCCCGGCAAGGCAGGCGGTGGATATTGCGATTTCCTTTCCAACGTCAAGATGCCCTTCATCTTCTCCAACTTTAACGGAACCAGTGCTGACGTGGATGTTTTGACCCACGAAGCTGGACATGCTTTCGAAGCCTATACCGCTTCCCGCGTTCTGCCCCTGACCTCTCAGGTCTGGGCTATGAGTGAAGTCAATGAGATCCATTCCATGGCAATGGAATATTGGACATACCCCTGGATGGAGTACTTCTTTGGAGAAGAGGCAGACAAGTATCGTTATGCTCATCTGGTCAGCAGCTTCACCAACGTACCTTACCTGGTCAGCGTCGATGAGTATCAGGAGAAGGTCTATCTGAATCCCACCATGAGCGCTAAGGAGCGCCGAGCTGTATGGCATGAGATCGAAAAGGCATATATGCCCTGGAGAGATTATGATGGAAATGCCTTCCTGGAGGAGGGTGGATTCTGGATGCAGAAGCAGCATATCTTCCTGTATCCCTTCTACTATATCGAATACGCCATGGCGATCATGGGTGCCTTTGAGTTCTACACCAAGCAGAAGGTGGATCGTGCCTCCGCATGGGAGGATTATCTCCGTCTTTGCAGAACCGGCGGTAAGCTGGGCTATTTCGATCTGCTGCGCTGTGCAAACCTGAGCATTCCCGTGAAAGAAGGCGGCGTCAAGAAGTGTATCGCCGGTATCCTGGAAGAGATGGGAATGTAAGGTGAAGCGTTTTAGAAAGATCTATCTGGAGATCTCCAACATCTGCAATCTGAAATGCCATTTCTGCCCCGGGACCAAACGTCCCCTCGGCAGGATGAACAAAGAGGAAATGGCAAAGATCCTCCCGAAGCTGCTTCCCTATACAGACTATCTGTATTTTCACCTGATGGGAGAACCCCTGGGACATCCGGAGCTGAAAAGTTTTCTCCAGATGGCAAAGAGCGCAGGATTCAAGGTGATCCTGACCACCAACGGAACATTGCTTTCCAATCAGCAGGAAATGTTGCTGGACGTAGGTGCACTGCCCCACAAGGTCAACATCTCTTTGCACGCTTTTGAAGCGAACGATCTCTCCATGTCCTTTGAGGACTATCTGGAGTCTGCGTTTGCTTTCGGAAAGGCAGCGGAGGGAAAAATGATCGTTGTCTATCGCCTGTGGAATCAGGGCGGAGAAGATGAAAAGAATGACGCGATCCTTACGAAGATGAAAGAAGTCTTTTCGGGAGAATGGGTCAGAGAAAAGCATGGTATCCGCATCGGAGAGAAGATCTATGTGGAACATGGGGATAAGTTTGAGTGGCCGGATCTAAGTGCCGATGTTCAAAGTCATGCGGAAGAGGAAAGAACTTTCTGCTACGGACTCAGAGATCAGATCGGTATCCTCTGTGATGGCAGTGTTGTTCCATGCTGCCTGGATCATGAGGGAGATATCCTTCTGGGAAATATCTTTGAAGATGATCTGGAGACGATCCTTTCTTCCGAAAGGGCACAGAGGATCTACCAGGGATTTCTTCAGGGAAAGGCACCGGAAGAACTTTGTAAGCGCTGCGGTTATGCCGGAAGATTCAAAAATGCAAAATAAAATGGATGAGTTCCATCCGATCACGATAGAAAACCATTGAGGTAAAAAAGGAGAACACCATGGAAGAGAAGAATCTGGAAATGGAAGAAATGGAAATGGACCTGGCACCCTGTAAGGTATGCCACGAAGATTGCGCGTATATCGAAACAGAAAATGACTGGTGTGTCTATGTGGCATGTCCTATCTGCGGAACACAGTCTGCATACTGTCAGTACGATGGTGAAGCAGATTACAAGAGAGCAGAGAAGAAGGCCATTGAGCTCTGGAATATGGGCAAGGTCATTGCAGAAAGACGTGGAGAATAAGTCCGAAAGGATATCTTCAAGGTCCGGTAAGAAAAGTTCGAAAAAGAAAGTCGGGTTCTATGAGTACAATTTATGATTCCCTTACGATCCGTAATCTCACTATCAAAAACCGTCTGGAAATGCCTTCCATGGCAACCAGAAGCTGTGAAAACGGATTCGTGACAGAAAACACGTTGAATTTCTATAAAGAAAAGACTGCCTGCGGCGGTGTTGGACTGGTCATGACGGAGCATCATTACATTTCCGTCGAAGGAATGGCGGATCCTAATCAGGTTTCCATTGCGGAGGATGATAAGATCGAAGGTCTTTCTAAGGAAGCCGAAGTGATCCATCAGAACGGATCCAAGGTCATTGTCCAGATCTCTCATGCCGGCAGCCGTTCCAGTGAAAAGTTTACGGGAATGCGTCCCATCTCTGCCAGCGGTATTGTCCATCCGGGAAGGAACGATGATGAAGTCGCTGTAGACATGTCAAAGGAAGAGATAGCAAGGATCGTAAAGGCATTTACCGATGCGGCCGTCCGCGCCAAGAAGGCAGGATTTGACGGCGTGGAGATCCATTCCGCTCATAGCTATCTGCTGAATCAGTTCATGAGCCCTCTTTCCAACTTTAGAACCGATGAATACGGCGGATCTTTGGAGAATCGCTGCCGCATTC
>JAZUIK010000034.1:0-2529 GCA_045642205.1 Bianqueaceae bacterium | reverse complement strand
GGAGAGGCCCATGAGACAGAGCCCATGTGGAATTATGTAGCAGATATCCAGAGAGATTTTGCTTCCCGAGTCGACTGGGCCGTCAAGGATTCCTATGAAAAGGGGGAGCATGCTCCCAGTTTGAGAGTGGAAGAGGGTACTGATCTGACGGCTGCCAAAGGAGAAACGCTGAAACTCCACGCAGCTTCCACCTCTCCGGACGGAGATGAGGTAGAGATCTCTTACCGCATCTATAAAGAAGTCAGTGCACCCTGGGCAGACAATATCAGGATCCAGGCAGAGGGAAACGAGGCTTCCCTTACCATCCCCATGGAAGCAGCAGAAGGTGACAAACTGCATATCATCGTGAAAGCCCAGGCACAGGGCCATTACCGCCTGGTCCACTATCAGCAGGTCATCATCCGGATCTGTTGATGATTTCGCCGGCGAAATATCAGAATAGAAAACAGAGAACTATATAGAATCAACAAGGAGGAGTCCTCATGTATTACGACCTTGTGAAGGAATCAGCCGATTATATCAAGAGTCAGATCCAGGAAGCACCGGTCCTGGGAGTCATACTGGGAAGCGGTCTGGGAAGCCTGATCGATATCGTGGAAGATAAAGTCATCATTCCCTATGCAGACATCCCCAATTTCCCCCAGTCAACGGTGGAAGGACATGCCGGTAATTTTGTCATCGGTCATGTGGGCAAGGTAAACCTTGTCCTGATGGCAGGCAGATTCCATTACTACGAAGGTTTTACCATGAAGGAACTGACCTTCCCTGTCTATGTCATGAAGCTTTTGGGAGTCAAGCAGCTGATCGTTACCAACGCATGCGGCGGTATCAACAAGACATTTAAACCGGGAGACCTGATGCTGATCACCGATCACATCAATATGCTTGGCAATAACTCCCTCATCGGCCCCAATGATGAACGCTTCGGTGTTAGATTCCCGGATATGTCAGAGGCCTACTCTCTGGAATGGATGGCCAAGGCAGAAGGGATCGCCAAAGAACTGAACATCGACTATCAGAAGGGTGTCTATGCGATCTTTTCAGGCCCCTGCTACGAGACCGCAGCGGAGATCCGTGCCTATGCATCTCTTGGTTCCGATGCCATCGGTATGTCCACTGTTCCCGAGGTCATTGCTGCCAACTACCTTGATATGAAGGTGTTGGGTATTGCCTGCATCACGAACATGGCAACCGGTATCGCCAAGGAAAAACACAGCCACGAAGAGGTCTTAAGGATCGCCAACGAGAGCAGCGAGAAAATGTGCAGCTGGATCTCTCAGATCATTAAGGAAATGTGACGACCAAACAGTTGAGGAAAGAACATGGCACTATTTGCAAAAAAGGACCCCTTAGAGGTATATCAGAACAATAAAAAGGTATATCTGGAAAAGATCGCCGTTAAAAAGACAGCGGACGATGCACACCTTCATTCCTATAAAAATGTCCAGCAGGGACAGTGCGCCCGGCTGTATGTAAAGGTCACCGTCGGTATGATCAAGGTAGGAGATCTGATGGAAGTGGAGTATACCCGGGGCAATAAACTGGGGATCACGGATGCCATCGCACCCATCCAGGCGATCTATCAGATCATTCCCGGAGGAGGATTCGGCAAGAAGGATGAACTCATTCCCTGTGCGGAAGCCTATGAGAACGATGAGATCTGGGTCGATATGCTGGGGTTAGATGCCAGCATGATCGCCAAGAACCCAATGATCCGTAAATCCAAGGCAAAGAATACCCCTGCGAATGCCCCTGCGGGAAAGCCCGGAAACAACGATATCTCCGTATCCTACGATGAAGAAGTATCCCGCATGGTCAACTATTTCAAAGATGAACTGTATGGATATTTCGCGGCCAGGAGCGGTATGGGACATGTTACTCAGGACCTTGGCTATTCCCTGATGGCCCAGAAAAGACGCCTGGATAAGATGGGTATCACCATGGTGATAGAGAAGTCTACAGATGTGGGAGCGACAGCACTCCAGATGGCAGTGCAGCGCTATGCCTCCTCTCAGTATGATGTCGCGGAAGCCGATGAAGCGGTCAGGTTAAAGCGTACCTACCATATGGCCGGCAGGATCGTCTACCGGGATGAGGACTGGAGACTATGCCACTATCTCTTAGCAGGCGCCAAGTACAACAATACCGGTCTCATCGCCTGCCCCAGCTGCGGCAACTATGCATCCCGTGAAGAACTTTTGACCGGATGTCCCTACTGTAATACCCAGTTCCAGATCCGTGATCTGTCCCTGCGCGTAGCGGGATATGCTCAGAAGATGATTCCGCCTTCTCCTAATGGCAAGATCGATCTGGGCTTTGCCCTGTACCGGGAGAGCCATACGAAGGAGTACGACCAGGTGCTCAAGCACCGCATGGAGGAGATCGATACTCTGTTTTCTCCTACCGCTTTTTATAACAGTATGAGAAATAAGCTGTATTCCATTGTCTTTGCAGAGAATGAAACACAGCTTAAGAATCTGGCAGATGAAGATTTTGATGTAACACCCTTCTATGGGCAGTTCAAAAATG
>JAZUIK010000033.1:0-2504 GCA_045642205.1 Bianqueaceae bacterium | reverse complement strand
TGTGAGTCGTATGGATCAGTGTATGCTCCGCCTTATAGAAGGCTTGCGCATAGCGGTGACCGGGCTTTTCATGACGACGTTTACCACGGATCACATCCAGCTGATGACCCAGACGATAAGTCCAGGAGGTTCTGGCTTTATCCGGATCCGGCAGGGGACTTTCTTTGTAAATCGTCTTTCTGAGCAGATAGATCACTGCATCCAGAAGATCACAGAATACTCTGGAAAGGATGCCGCTGATACGGACAATGCCTTTATACAAAGGACCGGAGATCTTGTTCTCACCGAAAATGGCACTGATCCATCCATAGATGGCAGGCAGGATCTTCAGAAGCAAGGGACGATAGACCAGATCCTCCAGATCCAGTTTCTTGTTCCAGCGATCCAGATAGACACCCTTCTGGATCATCCAGGTACGGACAATACCAAAGTATACCGCCGCGCCGATGGCAAGGGAGATCACTGCACCCTTCAGATTCTCCAAAGAGAAGTAATGGACGGCATGTTCCATCTCTCCGATATGGAAAAAGTCTATACCGATTTCTGCAATATGATCCATGGTCCAATGAGCACTCATACCAAGGATCGGGATCAGGATCGCTGATCCAACCAAAGCGATGGTACTCAGAGGATTCATATATCTGCCTTCGCCGAAATGGCTATGAGCCTTTTTGACCGTCTCAGAAGGTTCATCCACGAAGAGACAGACAAACAGTTTGGTCATATATGCCAGGGTCAGACCACCGGAGATCAGGAAGATCCACTCGACGACATTTAACAGCATGCCGAAGTGAGGCTCTCCCTCGACGATAGCTTCATGCAGCAATGTCTTGGAAATGTAACCGCTGAAACCGGGGATACCACCAATACCGACAGCTCCTAACAGGAAGCACACCAGGAGGATGGGCTTCTTTCTTCCAAAACCACGGATCTGATTCAGATCCAGCACATGCAGATTCATATAGACAACACCCGCACACATGAACAGCACCAACTTGAACATGGAGTGGTTCATCATGTGAAGGAGCGTTCCTCTTCCGGCCAGAGCATTCTCTTCTCCCAGAAGGCACATCATACCGACGCCCACCAGGATAAAGCCGATCTGTGACATGGAAGAACAAGCCAAAGTTCTCTTAAGATCGATACTGAACAGAGCTAGCAGTGCGCCCATGAACATGGTGATGGTTCCAAGAAGAAGCATCGTATAGCCCCAGGCATGGTCAAAACGTAAAAGATCACAGGAAAGGACCAATACGCCCCAGATACCGGATTTGGTCAGGACACCGCTCAGCAAGGAGGATGCCGGTGCCGGTGCTACAGGATGGGCCTTGGGAAGCCAGATATGCAGAGGGAACATACCCGCCTTGGCACCAAAACCAAAGAGGATGCAGCCTGCTGCAATATATAAGGTCTTCTTCTCACCCAGAGTAATTGCGCGATCGTACAACAGTGCGATCTCGGTGGTACCCAGCTGATGCTGTGTTAAGAAGATACCCATCAAAGCGGTCAGACCACCGATCACTGCCACCGCCAGATAGGTGTTGGCAGCTCGGATCGCTCCCTCCGTCTCCTCCTGGATGACCCAGGGGAAGGAGGTAAAGGACATGATCTCGAAGAACACGAAGGCGGTATACAGGTTCGCTGCATTGAAAACGCCCATGGTGGCCGACAAGGTCATGAGGTTAAAGAAGAAATATCTGGAAAGATGGTGATGACCCTTGAAGTAATCTCTGGAAAGGGCCATGGTCATCATCCACATAAAGGAGATCACCAGAGAATAGACCTTGCGGAACCCATCCATCTCCAGATGAAGACCCTGATCCACGATCATGGGTATTAAAAGGTCCTGAGGACCCATAAAAAAGCAAGCTACACTCAGGATGAACTCCAGAGTACAGGTAGCAAGGGCCACATAATAATAGGCTTTTTCGTTTTTATGACAGATAAAAAACCCGATCAGGGCACTCAGCATGGGAAGCAAGATCAGACTTAGTACCATTTTCTTACCTCCATAACACGATATGAGAAGCAATATCACTTGCCTCTTTCAGGATAGAGCCGCTCCAAAGACCGGTCACCAGGATTCCAACAGCTAAGATCACCATGGGAATGAGCATCCATAATGAAGGATCTTTTGCCTTGGGAAGTCCACTTGAAAGGTTCATGGAACCATCAGGGAAGTAGGCTCTTCGAAGGACACTGAGGCAGTACACTGCCGTCAGAAAAGCTGCGATCAATATGGCGCCGGCTCCCAGATAGCCGATCAGACTTCCTGTTGTCAGGGCATCTTTCGCTGCTGCCGTCAGGATCGTCCATTTGCTGACAAATCCGGAAAGAGGCGGGATTCCCATCAAGCCAAGGGTCGCTATCAGGAAGCATCCAAAGGTCCAGGGCATGGTCCTTCCCAGTCCGTCCAAATCGTAGATGTACTCTCTTTCGGTCATATGGAGCACCGCACCGGCGGCAAAGAAGGCCAGGATCTTGATCTCCGCATGGAACGCCAT
>JAZUIK010000032.1:0-3254 GCA_045642205.1 Bianqueaceae bacterium | reverse complement strand
ATCCGGCCCTTCAGGGTCCGGTAAGTACCGCCGCTTTTCCTACTGTCAGGTTCGTAGTATCTGACGGTGACCGTCAGATCTCTTTTTTCTTCTCCTGATCCCATCCACTCGGCGATCTGCCTGAGTTTCTGGTCCAACAGTTCTCTGGCATTTTCATCCAGTTCTGCCTTATTATCTGTCAGTCTGGTCGCTTCATCGATGGAAGCGCCATATCCGGTCAGAGCCGCGAAAGGCATAAACTGGGCTGCCCGTTTATCCATGGACATTCTGGGATGTTTGAGTGTGATCGGTGCCTCAATTCCCAATAAATCATCATACCTTCCCATGGCTCCTCCTTCCATAGAGTATTCGCAACAACCGTTAAAATAGACCAGTCGCTCTCTTAGGCTTTTTCTTCTTCCCTTTGGATGATAATGAGCTTTTCTTCATCGATCTGATCTCTTCCGTAGGCATCCAGGAACACATCTCTGTATTCATCCGTTTTCAGATTGAAGTTCAAAGACCAAAGAGCCCAGTAGATGTCGATATGCTTATCCCCAAGGCATGCCTGTCCCAGGTCGATCAGTCCCTCAAATCGTCCCTCTTTGGTGATCACATTCGGAAGACAATAATCTCCATGGATGACAGTATCTGCTATCAGGGAAGGATCCTTATATCCATCATTGATGAATGCAGTGCAGATGGGATCCTCCGGCAATCCACCTGGGTCCAGTGCATGGATCTTCTTCAGTGTATCTGCATACAGCTGACACAACTCTACAGGCTTCTCCAACCATTCTTTTTCCGTCAGATCGATTCCCTGCACTCCTTTTTTCAACAGGTAATCCCGATCATAAGATACATATTGAAGAATGTGCTCTGCTAAGCCCTTCTTTGCAAACCACTCCGTCATCAGTGCCTCTCTTTTCAGAGAGTCCTTCGGAGCGATCTTCAGAAAAAGTTCCTCTTCTTCCGTTTTGATACAGAGTGTCTGTGCAATCCGAGAACAGCTGCAATCATAGATCTGTTTCGTCGACTCCTGTCCCTCCAGCACTTCCCAAAACTCCTCGGGAAAGCTCTTAGGATCTACCGTAATTAATTTCATTTCCATAGGCCTATTTTACCGCTAAACTCTCCAAAGGTCGAGACGAAGAATCGAGGAAAAAATCACAGTGGATCCATTTCACATAAGTACTTTTGAATATCGACAATAGAAAAGACCAAGCGGTCTTCAAATGCGGCATTGCTGCGCTATCGCGCCAGCACCGACGCATTTGAACCCGCTTGGTCCTCTCATGTATCTTATTCAAAAGTTCTTATTTGAAGTACTTAGCTGCTGCCTCAAACATACGAATATCGTAGTTACCGGGAACATTCTTATACAGACCGGCACCAACACGCTCGGAGTGACCCATCTTACCGAAGACACGTCCATCGGGAGAAGTAATACCCTCGATAGCGTACATGGAATCGTTGGGATTGTAATGAACGTCATTAGTAGCATCGCCGTCAGCATCCACGTACTGGGTAGCGACCTGACCATTAGCGATCAGCTGCTTGATGACATCATCCGGAGCGATGAAGCGTCCCTCACCATGGGAGATCGGTACGGAGATGATATCGCCGACGTTGACAAGGCTCAGGAAAGGAGACTTGTTGGAAGCGATACGGGTACGAACGATCTTGGACTGGTGGCGGGAAATGGTGTTGAAAGTCAGAGTCGGGCAATTCTCATCGGTATCGATGATCTTTCCATAGGGTACCAGACCCAGCTTGAGCAGTGCCTGGAAACCATTACAGATACCGCACATCAGACCATCACGGTTGTCTAAGAGATCGGTAACATTCTCGCGGATCGCTGCATTACGGAAGAATGCCGTAATGAACTTAGCAGATCCTTCAGGCTCGTCACCACCGGAGAAACCACCGGGGATGAAGATCATCTGAGAATCCTTGATCTTAGCAGCAAACTGCTCTACGCTGCGGCTGATGCCTGCCTGAGTCAGGTTGTTGATGACCACGATTTCGGGATCCAGTCCTGCGTCACGAACTGCCTTAGCAGAATCGAACTCACAGTTGGTTCCGGGGAATGCAGGGATCAGTACCTTGGGCTTAGCGACCTTGATGGCAGGAGCAGGATAAGAAGTAGCCTTGAAGCTGATATTCTCGATCTTGTTATGCTCAGGAGTGATATTGCAATGATATACCTTCTCCAGTTTCTCTTCGTAGAGAGTCTCGATCTCTTCGTAGGAGACTTCTTCTTCCATGTAGGTGAAGGTCTTCTCTTCCAGGATCTTACCGATGTGCTTAGCGCCTTCGATCTCTTCAGCAGATTCCAGAAGGAATGCGCCGTAGTTGTAACCGAAGATATCCTGAAGAGAATTCTTCTTACAGAACTTGAAGCCATAGCCGTTACCAAAGCAGCTCTTAATGATCGCTTCTGCTACGCCGCCATAGGCGGGAGTATAGCAGGAAACAGCCTTACCACAGCGAAGAAGTTCGGTAACCTTGTTCATGGTAGCGATCAGGGACTCCGTAACAGGCAGTCCATTCTCGTCCATGTCAGCCTTCAGCATGTAAACATGATTGCCGGCCTTCTTGAACTCGGGAGAAACAACCTCGGAAACCTTGTTGGTGGTAATAGCGAAGGATACCAGGGTGGGAGGAACATCCAGCTTCTCAAAGGATCCGCTCATGGAGTCCTTACCGCCGATGGAACCGATGCCCAGTTCCTTCTGTGCCTCAAAAGCACCCAGCAGAGCTGCTAAAGGCTTACCCCAACGCTTAGGATCGGTGCCGGGCTTCTCAAAGTACTCCTGGAAAGTCAGGTAAACATCCTCGAAGGAAGCGCCGGTAGCGATCAGCTTGCAGACAGACTCAACAACAGCAAGGTAAGCGCCGTGATAAGGGCTCTTCTCGGTAATGTAGGGATTGTAACCCCAGGACATGATAGAACAATCATCAGTATGCTTCTTCTCCACGCTGATCTTCTGGACCATAGCCTGGATAGGAGTACGCTGATACTTACCACCGAAGGGCATCAGGACGGTACCTGCACCGATGGTGGAATCGAAACGCTCGGAAAGACCACGTCTGGAGCAGACATTCAGGTCCTCTGCCATTGCCTTCAGGTTATCGGTAAAGTTACCATTAACCTCTTTTTCTACATTGACAGCAGCAGCGGGAGCAATATTGATGTGCTTTTCAGCACCGTTGGAATTCAGGAATTCACGGCTGATATCAACGATATTCTTGCCGTTCCAGTTCATGGTCAG
>JAZUIK010000031.1:0-6162 GCA_045642205.1 Bianqueaceae bacterium | reverse complement strand
TCTGCCCAAGGTCATGGGCTCAGAACTGGAGGGCTGTAAGATCAGTACCGAAGAGATCCAGAAACTGCAGAATGAGTCCTTCTTAGGGATCAGGATCCTGCCGAAGGAAAGTGCCATGGCACTGGGATTGGATCTTAGAAGTGCGTATCGTGAGTACTTGAGTCACGGTAAAGAGCAGGCCTCTCTCTGGCAGATCGTGCAGGCCATCGAAAGATGTTTCGAGGAACGGCCGGATATTGTCCCGGGAGAACTGACAGATTTTTCTCTGATGAAGACAAAGATCATGATGCAGCTGGTATCGACAAAGAGAAACGAAAAGCTCCTGAAAACGATCCCGCACCATGAGTGGGAGGATCTTTCCGTACTGTACCGTATCATCTTAGATGAGAGGGGAGATAAAGCTTACTCCATGGTCGTTACGGAGGAACTTCTCTCCCACTTTGGCATGAAGGAAGAGGAACTCTATCAATGGGCCCTGAAAGAAGCACCGAAAAACTTTCCTGCTGAGATCCACAGAGTCCATAATATGCTGGTGGATATGGGAAGACTCTGGGAAATCCTTGGGGAGGAGACCAGCGAACATGCGGAGGATGTCATGATCGTGACCACCGACGATGCTCTTTTTGGAGCGAGCTGTATCTTTTATCCCGGACTATTGGAGAAGGTGGCGGAGCTTCTGGGTGGTTCTTTCTTCGTGATCCCTTCGTCGATCCATGAGATGATCATGACACGGGATACCGGATACTATAAACAGGATAATCTCATAGAACTGATCCGGGAAGTGAACAGAGTAGAAGTGAAGAAGGAAGATTTCCTTTCCGACAGTTTGTATTATTACAATGCAGAGATCAAACTCTTTCACAGGATCGGGGAATAAGATCAAAGGAATCCTGTTCGGAATGGCTCAGTTTGTGGTATAATGACTGAATACAGATTGAGAACATTCCATTTTCGGTCATGCCGAAGATGAGAGAGGAGAGGCAGTGAAGACATTCGAAAAAGAGTCTCTGGGACTTTGGCCAACACCTTTGACCTATCTTCCGAATATGAGTCAGGTCATGGGATGCAAAGTGTATATCAAGAGAGATGATCTGTGCGGCGTAGCCCTTGGCGGGAACAAGGTCCGCAAGCTGGAATATCTTTTGAAGGATGCGAAACAGCAGGGATATGAACTGGTCATGACCACAGGTCAGGCTCAGTCCAATCATGCCATGCTGACAGCTGCCTGCTGTAGAAAACTGGGACTGGACTGTGTACTGGTCCTGAAGAAAAAGGGAATCCTTGAAAGAAAGGGAAATCAGGTCCTGAACCATCTGATGGGTATCGAAGTCCGTTTCGTCGATACGGAAGACTATGAAGATATCTACAAAGAGATGGACAGGATCGGAGAAGAACGCGGCAAGAAGGTCTATAAGATCCCCTGTGGCGGAAGCAATGGTCTTGGTTCCATCGGTTATGTGGACTGCATGCGGGAAATCCGCGAGCAGACCGATGAGACCTTTGACTATATCGCTTGTGCCTGCGGATCCGGAGGCACTTCGGCGGGAGTCCTTCTGGGGGCATCTCTGTATTTTCCCGAAACCAAGGTGATCCTTTCCAAGGTAGATTCCGATCCCTTTGAGACCATCGTTCCATCGATCATGGAAGAGTGTGCAAAGATCTTGGAGATTCCCTGCCCTAAGGTCGATCCTCTGTTTGTGGATGCCTGGGGAGAAGGCTATTCCATTCCTTCTGAAGAAGGTCTGGAGGCGATCCGGTGCATGCTTCAAAAAGAGGGGATCCTTCTGGATACCTGTTATACAGGAAAGGCCTTTGGAGGATTGATGCGACTGGCAAAGGAAGGCAGATTTAAACCGGAGGATAAGGTTCTTTTTATCCACACCGGAGGAGCGGGCGGACTGTTCGCTCAGGATTTCGAGGAAGTTTAATGAAAGTAAGTTCTTACAATATCCGCTATATGATGGTCCACGGGTTTTATCAGATGCTGGTGTTTCTGGTTTCCAGCTGTGCTTCCGTGTACCTGCTATCTAAGGGTTATACCGATGGCGGTATCGGTGTGATCCTGGCGATCGCCAATGCCGCATCCGCTGTATTGATGCCGGCCATGGGCAGTTTTCTGGATGAGCATCCGAAGATCTCGCTCCAGGCATTTGCTGTTGGCATGCTGGGAGTTTCCATTGTGATCTCTATCCTCATGCTGCTCCTTAAAGGAGGATCCATGGCACTGTCCGTTCTGATGGTGCTGGTTCTTACCTTGATGATGTCCTTCCAGGCGTTGGTCAATTCTCTGTGTTTCCTTCTGGAGAACAGAGGTGTCCATCTGAATTTTGGCCTGGGAAGAGGCTGCGGCTCCGCCACTTTTGCGGTGGTATCCGCTGTGCTGGGCGTTGTTATGAAATCCATCGACCCAGGTATCCTTCCTCTGTTCTATATCGCTGCATTTATCTTTCTGGGTATGGCCTATGTCTCCATCAAGGTGCCTGCAGCTAAGTCAAGCGCAGAGTCCGAAACAAAGGAAAAGGCTCCCGTTCAGGAAGCACTTCCCTTTGGTAAATTCGTTGTGACCTATAAAAAGTATATGCTGTTTCTTTTAGGCAGCTGTCTGGTCATGATGTTCCTGATGGCAAGTGGTGCCAACTTTACCTATCAGATCCTTGTTTCCATCGGCGGCGGTACCGAAGAACTGGGCTATGCCCTGGCTGTGGCTGCCATCGTGGAACTGCCTGCCATGATCCTGTGTGATCGTATGGTCAGAAAGTATTCAGCCCGCTGGGTACTGAGGATCTCGGCTCTGTTCTACATTGTGAAGTTCATCATCCTCTTAAGTGCAGCTACCTGGGCTAAGAGTGTATGGCTCTTCTATGTAGGCCAGATGTTCCAGTTTGCCAGCTTTGGCTTTTTCTTTCCCTGTGCTGCAACCTACACCGCTCAGCTCCTGCCTGAGGCGGATATGGTCAAGGGACAGAGTCTGTTCACTGCCATGACAGCAGTAGCAGGCTTTTTAGCAGCCCTCGCCGGTGGATTCCTTCTGGACTATACCTCTGTTGGAACCATGCTGATCGTTATGTTCGTTATTGCCATCGGCGGCTTTTTCATCATCTGGTTCAACGTCGAAAAGACGAAGGCGGACCAGGTTTAATTCGTATATTCCTGCCGTAAAAGGCAGTCAGGATGATAAAGGAGCACAACCATGAAGAGTACAACCAATCAGATCTTTTCTACTATCGGATATATCGGAAGCGGTACCATGTGCAGCGCTATTGCACGTATCATTGCCAAGGTGGAGCCGGAGGCTTCCATGGTCATGTCCAATCGTACCCATCAGAAGGCGGTCGATCTGGCTAAGGAATTCAAAAATGCGGTGGCTATGACCAACGCCGAAGTGGCAGAGAAAGCCGATCTGATCTTCCTGGGTGTCAAACCTCAGTTTATGCTGGAAGCACTGACCTCCTGCCGTGAAGCATTGAAGGCACGCACGGAAAAGGGAGAGCGTTTTGTCCTGGTCACCATGGCAGCCGGACTGACCATGCAGACCATCAGCGAGATGGCTGGGGGCGACTATCCGGTGATCCGAATGATGCCCAATACACCCATCGCAGTGGGTGAGGGTGTGATCCAGTATTGCTCCAAGGATGTAGAAAGAGAAGAACTGGATGAGTTTGAGCGTCTGCTCAAGGAGTCCGGTACAGTGGATGAACTGCCGGAGAATCTGATGGATGCGGCAGCCTGCGTATCCGGATGTGGCCCTGCCTTCATCTATATGGTCATCGAGGCTCTGGCTGATGGTGGTGTTGCCTGCGGTCTTCCCAGAAAGAAGGCATTGATGTATGCAGCACAGATGGTAGAGGGTGCCGGTAAGCTGGCAAAGACCTCCGGAAAGCATCCCGGAACCTTGAAGGATGAGGTTACCTCTCCCGGAGGAACCACGATCCAGGGCGTTCGTACTCTGGAAGAAAATGCAGTCCGCGGTGCCTTTACGGATGCGGTCATTGCAGCTTATGAAAAGACTTTGAAGCTGAAAGAAGGTAGATAAAGTGCGTATCGTAGTCAAAGTCGGCACATCGACCCTGACCCATGCCACGGGACATCTGAATATCCGTCATGTGGAAGAACTGGTCAAGGTGTTGTCAGATTTGAAAAATGCAGGTCATGAGATCATTCTGGTGTCATCCGGTGCGATCGCCATGGGCGTCGGCAAACTGAATCTGAAGGAGCGTCCCTCGGATATCCCCTCCAAGCAGGCAGCGGCAGCCGTCGGTCAGTGTGAGCTGATGTATACCTATGATCGCCTGTTTACGACCTATCATCACAATATCGCGCAGATCCTTCTGACAGCGGATGATATCGATCATGACGATCGTAGGACCAACTTTGAAAACACCATGACCCGTCTTCTGGAGATGGGTGCGATCCCTGTTATCAATGAGAACGATACCATTGCGACAGCGGAGATCAAGGTAGGAGACAATGATACCTTAGGTGCCATCGTTTCCTGCAGCGTGAAGGCGGACCTTCTGGTCCTGTTCTCCGATGTGGAGGGCCTGTATAGTGCTGATCCCAGAAAGGATCCCAAGGCGGTCCTGATCCCTGAGGTAAAAGAGATCTCCGCAGAGATCCTGAATCTGGCCGGAGGTGCCGGCAGTTCTCTTGGAACCGGCGGCATGGAAACTAAGGTAAAGGCAGCCCGCATGGTCATGGAACAGGGCTGTGATATGGTGATCACCAACGGTGCCAACGCCAACGTTCTCTATGATATCGTGGAGGGAAAGCCCGTCGGTACCCGTTTTATCGGAAAGAAGTAAGATGACAACAAAAGAGATTTTAGATCAAGGTGTCAGAGCAAAAAAGGCTCTGATGATCGCAGATACAGAGACGAAAAATCAGGCACTTTCCTTGATGGCAGATCAGCTTGTCCTTCATACGGAGGAGATCCTTTCTGCCAACGCTGAGGATATGAAAGCGGCAAAGGGAACCGTATCGGATGTGATGCTGGATCGCCTGATGTTAAGTGAAGGAAGGATCCGGTCCATGGCAGAGGGAATCCGAGAGGTAATGGCACTTCCTGATCCTGTGGGAAAAACTCTGGCAGAAACTGTCAGAGAGGATGGACTGGTGATCCAGAAGCGTTCCGCCGCTATGGGTGTTATCGGTATCATCTATGAGAGCCGTCCCAATGTGACTTCCGACGCAGCAGCCCTGGCCTTAAAGGCAGGATCAGCTTGCATCCTTCGCTGTGGTAAGGAAGCCCATCAAAGCGCTTTAACTATCGTAAAAGCACTGCAGCAGGGAATCGAGCAGGCAGGTCTTCCTAAGGAGGCTGTGCAGCTGGTGGAGGATACCTCCAGAGAGTCTGCCCAGGAGATGATGCACGCCAGAGGCAAGATCGATCTTCTGATCCCCAGAGGGGGAGCCGGATTGATCCGTACTTGTGTAGAAGAAGCGACAGTCCCTGTCATCGAGACGGGTACCGGCATCTGCCATGTCTATGTCGAGAAGTCAGCAGACTTTTCCATGGCACTGTCTATCATCGAGAATGCCAAGTGTTCTAGACCTTCGGTATGTAATGCCATGGAGGTATGTCTGGTCCATGAGGAGATCGCTGAGGAGTTTCTTCCCATGCTGAAGGAACGTCTGGTAGATAAGAGAGAGCAAGACGGAAAGATCCCGGTAGAGATGAAACTGGACGAAAGAGCGCAGAAGATCATCGAAGGAACACCCGCGGGACCTGAAGATTTTGATACAGAGTTTCTGGATTATTGTATGGCAGTCAGGATCGTTGGCAGCACCAAAGAAGCGATCGAGCATATCGAACAGCACTCGACCCATCATTCGGAAGCCATTGTTACTCTTGATATGGCGGCAGCAGATCTGTTTATGAATTCTATCGATTCCGCTGCGGTCTATGTCAATGCATCTACCCGATTTACGGATGGCGGAGAGTTTGGACTGGGCTGTGAAATGGGTATTTCTACACAGAAGCTCCATGCCCGCGGTCCCATGGGACTGGAGGAGCTTTGCTGCTATCGCTATGTGATCCTGGGTGCAGGACAGATCCGATAAAGAGGAGGATGCTTTGAAGA
Organism: Bianqueaceae bacterium; assembly: GCA_045642205.1. Classification (GTDB taxonomy): domain Bacteria; phylum Bacillota; class Clostridia; order Lachnospirales; family Bianqueaceae; genus RUG760. Next base: position 82 of record JAZUIK010000031.1, on the reverse strand, counting down.
ACTACATTGGATTGGAAGATTCCGTTAAGGAATCGATCTACCATTTTCTGGAATGGATGTTCCCGTGTTTTTACGGAGACAA
>JAZUIK010000030.1:0-3647 GCA_045642205.1 Bianqueaceae bacterium | reverse complement strand
CATGTAAGTGATAACGAATTCGTGGTTATCAGTAACGAAAAGACACCCACCTGTCCTAACTGCGGTAAATTGCTCAAATACAGAGACAAAAAAACACGTATATGCAGGGTAGAGGGAGGAGGGAAAAAGCTTTTACATATTCGAAGATTCCTCTGCCAGGAATGTAATAATTATCATACCGAACTACCTGATTGCCTTATCCCTTATAAGCATTATGCAGCGGAGATCATCTGTGGAGTTCTGGACGGCTTCGTCACTTCTGATGATGTTGATTCCGAAGACTATCCCTCCTGCGTGACCATGTTAAGGTGGATCAGGTGGTTTCGAAGAAAAATGGATCTGATGATCCGATTTCTTCAAAGAAATATCAGGCTTTTAGCTTATGCAGGAAGAATAAGCGGATTGTCATAGCCACGCCGACCTGGTCCTCAACTGCTAAGGTTGCGTGTCCGTGAATTGCTCGTTATACTGTCCAAAGAACAATAGAAAGGAAAAGCCTCAGGGGCTACGTTGATTGTTCTTGGCAGTTCGATCTTCTCCCCTGAGGCCGTGGTGTTAAACCATGGTCATTATAACAGATTACGAGCTGTTTGAGGAGAAGAAAAACCATTTTTGTGCGTGAGCAGAGAGGATCCCGTCTGCCCACACTGCAGTATCCCTCTGATCTACCGCGATTCTCGCCTCAGGATCTGGAAATGGTATGGCGGTGTCAAACGTCACATCCGTATCCGTCGCCTCAGATGCACTTCCTGCCAGCGGTATCACATGGAACTTCCCGATGTACTGGTTCCCAACAAGCATTACGGATCGGAAGTGATCGAAAACGTCGTAGACGATGTTTCAACACCGGATGATTCAACCACAGAGGATTACCCCTGCACGAAAACCATGGAGCGTTGGAAAGACTGGATTGCCATAAATACTCCACAGGTCGATGGATATCTGAAATCCATCGGTACAAGACTCCTGGACATGCATGAATCGCTGCTTGCCTCCAAGGATTCTCTGCTCACAACTCTCCGCGATCTAGGAGCCGGTTGGCTCAACTTTATAACCGCAATTATCTACCGAACGGGAGGTGCATTTTTGCCTTCTGTTCGGATCAATAAATCTGCACCTGCTTTGTCTGTATGTCCTGAAGGCCATGACGTATCCTTACCTCATAAGGAGGATAACCGTCATGAACAAAGAACCCATTACTGCCTGGCAGGACGAAACTGCCCTTTCCCGCTATCGGTTGATAGCCCCTCTCCTGGATGAGACCCTCGATAAGGCACAGCTTGTGCAGAAGAGAAAAGAAATCGCTTTGGCAAACGAAATCTCCGAGAAAAGTCTGAGGAGATACGAAAGCGCATACAAAGCTTCCGGTTTCAGTGGTCTCAGACCTTGTGATCGTTCCAGTCATCTGTCATCGTCTTTGCCGGAAAACTTTCCGGAGCTTCTTCAGGAAGCCATTCAGCTGAAAAGAGAAGTTCCATCTCGAAGCGTTGCCCAGATCATCTTCATCCTTGAAGGAGAAGGCCTGGCGGCACCGGGAGTGTTAAAGAGATCCACCCTTCAAAGACATCTGTATCAGGCCGGATTCGGTGTGAAGCAGATGAAGAAGTACCAGGAAGGAAGAAACAGTTCTTCCAAACGATTCTGCAAACCGCATCGGATGATGCTTCTTCAGGCTGACATCAAGTATGGTCCAAAGCTTCCTATCGGAAAGAATGGAGCCAAGGTACAAACATATCTTTCATCCATCATCGATGATCATTCCCGCTATGTCCTGGAATCTCGTTTTTATGATAATCAGGAGCAGGCTATCGTCGAGAGTACTTTCCATAGAGCAATCCTGAAATATGGAACGTTCGATGCTGCATACTGTGATAACGGAAAGCAGTATGTTTCTAAGCAGCTGCTTCTTAGCACGTCGATGCTGGGAATCCGGATACATCATGCCAAACCTTACTCAGGTCAATCTAAGGGAAAAGTCGAAAAGTTCCATCAGGTAGTAGATGACTTCATAGCAGAAGCCAGAGCCAAGAAGATCCGGAGTCTCGAGGAATTGAATCGTTACTGGTCTTACTATCTGGAGGATTATTATCAGATCCGTCCGCACGATGGGATCCGAGAGTACTATGAATCATTAGGGTCACCGATCCCCGATAAAGGGATCTCGCCTGAGATGGAATGGAATCGGGATTCCAGGCAGCTGGTCTATCTCGACGCCTCGCGTGTCGGAGAAGCATTCTTGCATCATGAAACACGTATGGTGGATAAGGGAGGCTGTATTACCTTCAAGAACCAGCTCTATGAGGTCAGTGCTGCATTGATCGGAGCCCAGGTCATGATCTCTTATGATCCCATGGCACCGGAAAGTCTCCTGGTGCATTACAAAGATCTGGAGCCGATCAAAGCTTTCCCTGTAAAGATCGGAGCTTTCTGTGATCGAAAGCCGGAACTTCCCCTGGCGATGCAGCCAGAAGAACCTGAAACCAGTCGATTCCTGGATGTACTGGAAAAGCAGCATGAGAACAGAAGAGCAAGGATGACAAACGCCATCTCCTTCGGAACGTATCGAAAGGATGGTGAATGAGAATGTACGAAGCATTTTTCGGTATGACCAACACCCCGTTTTCCCGCAACGTCCCTCCGGAAGAGTTGTATGAATCACCGGCGATACACGATGCTTTGGGAAGACTGGCGTATGCAGCGGACAGACAGTTGTTTGCCGTAGTAACTTCTGATGCGGGATGTGGAAAGTCAACGCTGATCCGCAAGTTTGCAGACTCTCTACCGCGGAGTGAATACATTCTGCTGTATCTTTCTGACTCAAAACTGACGCCCAGATGGTTTTACAAAGGCCTTCTGGATCAGCTTGGGATGGAAGGAAAGTTTTATCGAGGCGACGCCAAGAGACAGCTTCAGCGGGAGATAGAGATCATCCGAGGAGTACAGCATAAGAAAGTCGTGTGTGTTCTGGACGAAGCGCATCTACTGGAGAAAGAAACTCTGGAAGAGTTCCGTTTTCTGCTGAACTATCGTTTCGATTCTGAAAGTCCTATGGCTCTGATCCTTGTTGGACAGAGTGAACTGTGGGATCAGAAACTACGGTTGCAGAGGTATGCTGCGATAAGGCAGCGCATCGATATCAACTGTGTACTACCGCATTATGACCGGTCGGAAACACAGCAATACATAAAGTCACACCTGGATTATGCCGGGTGTCAGCAGGAGCTGTTTACGGACAAAGCGATTGATGAGATCTATCGAGCATCAACAGGAATACCCAGGGTAATCAATCGTATCTGCGAGAAAAGCCTGATGTATGCTTATCAACAAAGCAAAAAGCTGATCGATGATTACACGGTCCGGTTCGTGGAGGAGCATGAAATGCTCAACTTTGAGAGTGATTAATGCCAAAACCGGGGCTTCGGCCCCGGTAAAGGCTTATCAGGAAAGGACAGAAACCCGAGCGATCGAAGGACAGCTGAACGAAGCAGTCCAGGGACAGCTCAAGGGATCAGAAACACGAACGAATATGAATTGAACGGAGCATTAGAGTACAATACTTCAAACCAAACTTTAAATAGTTCTTTGTATGGAGTAACATACGTAACCTGCAGCCGTGGAATCAATTATTCTATTCACAATACAATCAA
>JAZUIK010000029.1:0-3371 GCA_045642205.1 Bianqueaceae bacterium | reverse complement strand
AGAGATTGCCATCATCCAGCTTGCGATTGCCCAGAAGACCGATCTTCTCTCCACAGATATCACAATATTTTTTATCGAACAGTCCCATAACAGACCTCCTAAGTAATGATATCTGTATTGTACCTAATTCCCTCTATGTTTTCATCCCCCAAAAGGACTACTTTCCAATAGTCAATTTACATCCATGTACTTTCCTCTTATAATAAATACGTTCTGAAATTTCGATCGAGTCCCACCTGGTGATTCAATGTCATTTCGGTTCATTATCACAACGCACATCCCCATGGAAGTTTCCGTGGGACCAAAACAGGAGGTTTCCTATGCGATATATTGAATTCGGCCAGTCCAAGGCCAAGGTTTCTGAGATCGTTGTCGGTCTGATGCGTATCTCCAAAATGAGCATCGATGAGATCGAGCAGTTTGTAGATGCCGCTCTTGCAGAAGGCATTAATGCTTTTGACCTCGCTAACATCTATGGCGGTGGCAAGTGTGAAGAGCTGATCGGCGATCTGCTGGATAAGCGCCCTGACCTGCGCAGCAAGATGTGGATCCAGTCCAAGTGCGGTATCCGCCGCGGCGAAGGCTTCGGTTACTTCGATTTCTCCAAGGAGCACATCCTGGAAGCTACCGATCAGATCCTTACCCGTCTGAAGACCGATCATCTGGATTCTCTTTTGCTGCATCGTCCCGATGCCCTTATGGAGCCCGAAGAAGTCGCAGAGGCTTTTGAGACTCTGAAGAAAGCCGGCAAAGTCCTTGAGTTTGGTGTTTCCAATCAGAATCCCATGCAGATGCAGCTCATGAGCAAGAATATGTCCATGCCCATCGCTGCTAATCAGCTGCAGCTTTCTCCTGCATTCACTCCTTCATTCAATGACGGTTTCAATGTCAACATGGAGAATGATGCCGGTATCGTTCGTGGAAGCGGCGTTTTCGAGTACTGCCATATGAACGACATCGTTATCCAGTCCTGGTCCTCTCTGCAGTATGGTTACTTTGAGGGAACCTTCCTGGGCAACGAGAAGTTTGCTAAGCTCAATGCTGTTCTGGAGCGCATGGCTGAAGAAAAGGGTGTAACCCCCACCGCTATCGTCCTGGCTTGGATCCTTCGTTATCCCGCTAAGATGCAGGCAATCATCGGCACCACCAAGATCTCCCGTGTACAGGATTCCGCTCGCGCTTGCGATATCGAGCTGACCCGTAAGGAATGGTATGAGATCTACGCTGCTGCAGGTAATCAGCTGCCGTAAGTTCGTCACTATCAGAAAGCAAAGTCAAAAGAACCCCAAAGGAATCTATCCGGCCCTGAAAATGTGCCGGATAGAAGCCCTTTTGGGGTTCTTTTTTTGTTTTCTGACATCAGAACTTTCTTCTCGATGTGGTTCCGGACCTGCCGCCTACACTGTGGGAACTGTGTCCGTAGGAACTGGTATGATGAGAAGAGGAGGAAGACGAAGAGGATCCTCCCGAAGATGTTTTGACGGGAGAATAGAATCGTTCCGTTGTACTGTATTCTAAGATATCCTGCGAATAGAGCACTTTAAAACTGCCTCGTACCAGATAGGCATCTGCGTTCGTTTCCTCCTTCACGGTAACATGACGTGCCTTCTGCCGTTCTGTTCTGTAGTAGGCCGTATACACACCGGAGATCAGGGAAACGATCACTCCAAGGATCGTCCAGAAAAAGGACTTGGGAAGCTTACCGTTTTTCAATAGCTTCTCCAGGTTGGAGAGATAACGATTTACATTATATTCGTAATCTCCTTCACTCAGGTTCAAAAGCGCTTTGTCTGCCAGTTTCTTCCAGGTCTGCTGATCAAATCGGTTTCCTATTGCTCCATAGGTTCTAACTGTACACATTTCTCCGGAAGTCTCTGCATTAAAGATTCCCAGAAGGATACCGCTATGATCCTGGCCAAAACCAAAGCCGCCTGCCTCATAATACAGATCCAGATATTGATCGATGGCCTGCTGACTGGAAAGCCCCTGCTGTGCCATGATATTGGCAGTTGAACCGATATACACAACGATATCACAGCCGAATTCCTCAGCGATATCAGCAATCCTTGCGTTCAGCTTAGCCTTATCCTCGGCACTGATGCCGCCCACTTCCGTTACTAGCTTATCTTCCGCTGTCACAGAGGGAGTACCTGCCATATAATTCCGATACCATACGGGCACATTGAGATCACCATAGACCAGCAGCGTTTCCACTGCTTCCGCCCAACTCATAAACCCATCAAAATAGTCCTTCTCTACCAGATGGTCATACAGGATATCGTCCAGTGCATTGGATGCCTTTTGAGTAAAATACTCCTGCATGGTACCAAAAGCAGTCGAGCACATTTCCCGATTGTCCGGATCCATGTTGATGAAGCACATAAGGCCATCATATTCTTCGCCGATTCCATAGCCCTGATAGACATAAAAACTCATTTCATACAGCTCATTGTCCAGGCCATAGGAGGTATTATCCGTCATCAGGACGATATCCTGATTCGTCTTTTCCCGGATCATAGAGAGCTTTTCTTCCAGGACCGCCTCCTGCTCATCACTCAAGAGGTCCGCCGTATCGACAACGCGGGGCTCTGTTCCCTCATTATGGTAACTGACGAAGGTCTCATCCACCTCAAACCAGGTGGGCATCGGTTCTCCATCAACGAAGATGTATGTAGCTCTGTCTTTACCGGAAAGAGACACCGGTTGGATCGCATAGGGGATCTCGTCGTAATCCTTCAGGTCTTCCGGGAGTGATCCGGATTCCATAACGATCTCATAGGCTCTTTGCGTATACGCGTGGATGGCAGAAAGATATCCTTCCTCCTGATAGGTCTTTTGTATCAGTCTGACCAGTTCATCTGTCTTTTCTCTTGTGAAGATAGTCTTTGCTCTTCCATTCAGATAAAGACACATTTCCTCACTGTCAGGATCGATCCCCAAAAAGATTCCATCACGATTAATGCCATAACCCATGTCATTCTGAACGAACAGTACCTCCAGGTATTCTTCATAAGAAGCTCCATGGCGTTTCTCGGTTCCGGAGATCAATACGCTGAAATCGAACTGAGCTTCCGTGATCCTTTGATTGTTTTCTGTATTTTCAGCTTTTCTTTCTTCCTCATCCAAAACGCCGTATGCATCCGTAATATGGTACACACTGCTGTTCCAGGTAAAGGTTTCCTCTGTCTCTTCCGCTTTCACATTCTTAGGCAGCACCCATACCATAAGGCAGATAAGCCCCAGGGCCAGCGCTGTCATAAAGGAAGATCTGCCATATTTTCTCATATCGCTTTCCTCCCTTACAGAATCGTCAAAAGCAGGGTAATGATGGCTGCGGCAATGCCAAACCCAAGTCCAAAGTTCTTCCAGTA
>JAZUIK010000028.1:0-11660 GCA_045642205.1 Bianqueaceae bacterium | reverse complement strand
ACAGGTTGCTGGTGCTCCCTCCATGTTTAATTCGATTCGGGATCAAAAGATCGAATGTCTTCCTCAGGTACAGACCATTGCCGATGGAATTGCGGTAAAGCAGCCGGGTGAGAATACGTTTAAGTATGTTAGTGAGTATGTGGATGATATCGCTCTGGTCACGGATGATGAGGTCTCTTCGGCGATTCTGGCATTGATCGAGAAGCAGAAGATGATTGCGGAAGGTGCCGGAGCTGTTGCTGTGGCGGCTGCCATGTACAACAAGTTTGACCTGAAAGGAAAACGGGTAGTCAGTGTGGTTTCCGGAGGCAATATCGATGTAACCAGCCTCTCCAGAGTCATTGACCGGGGCCTTCGAAACTCCGGAAGATCAGCCAGCCTGCTGATCGAACTGATTGACAAACCCGGTCAGCTTAGTGAAATTTCCTCCATTATTGCCCGCTGCGGAGGAAATGTGACGGGAGTCCATTACGAAAAAGGCAATACCGAGAGCGTGAATGGGGTTTATCTTCGAATCGAACTGGAGACGAGAGATTATGAGCATGTGAATCTGATCTCCCAGTCCCTGCAGGATGCGAAGTTCAAAGTCATCACGAATCGATAAATATGTAAAGATAAAGAACGGTGGAAAGAGAGAAAAGGAGATCTGCAAAATGATGGATGCAAGCAAATATCATGTTGGTTACTTCCCTGTCTCTCAGGAATATAATACCTGGGTAAACAAGGATCATATTGAAAAGGCTCCCGCATGGTGTAGTGTTGACATGCGTGACGGCAACCAGAGTCTGGTTATTCCCATGAATCTGGAAGAAAAGCTGGAGTTTTACAAGGTCCTGCTGGAAGTTGGTTTCAAGGAAATCGAAGTTGGTTTCCCCGCTGCCAGTGAAACCGAGTATGAGTTCCTGCGTACTCTGATCGACAATAACATGATCCCTGAAGACGTCACCGTTCAGGTCCTGACGCAGTGCCGTGAGCACATTATCCGTAAGACCTTCGACGCCTGCAAGGGTGCTCCCAGTGCCATTATCCACTTCTACAACTCTGTTTCCGTCGCTCAGCGTGAGCAGGTATTCAGAAAGTCCAAGGAAGAGATCAAAAAGATCGCTACTGACGGTGCTAAATTAGTCAAACAGCTGTCTCAGGAATATGAGGGCAATTTCCGTTTCGAGTACTCTCCCGAGAGCTTTACCGGAACCGAGCCTGAATATGCTCTGGAGGTCTGTAACGCCGTTCTGGATATCCTGGAACCCGGTCCTGACAACAATGTCATCATCAATCTGCCTGTTACCGTAGAGATGAGCCTTCCTCATGTCTATGCATCTCAGGTCGAATATATCTCCGAGAACATCAAGTACAGAGAATATGTCACCCTTTCCCTGCATCCCCATAACGACCGTGGTACCGGTGTTGCCGATACCGAGCTGGCACTGCTTGCCGGTGCTGATCGTGTCGAGGGTACCCTGTTTGGAAACGGTGAGCGTACCGGTAACGTAGATATCATCACCCTGGCTATGAACATGTATTCTCATGGTGTGGATCCCAAGCTGGACTTCACCGACATGCCCGGTATCTGCAAGACCTATGAGAAGTGCACCCGCATGCATGTCTATGAGCGTACTCCTTATGCCGGCAATCTGGTATTTGCAGCCTTCTCCGGCTCTCACCAGGATGCGATCGCCAAGGGTATGATCTACCGCGCTGAGAAGAATCTCTTCCAGTGGACGGTTCCCTACATTCCGATCGATCCTCAGGATATCAACCGTACCTACGACGCCGATGTTATCCGTGTCAACTCCCAGAGTGGTAAGGGTGGTATCGGATACCTTCTGGAGCAGACCTACGGCTACTCTCTTCCTCCCAAGATGCGTGAGGATCTTTCCTATCGCTGCAAGGGACTTTCCGATGTACAGCATCGCGAGCTGAAGGTTGCGGATGTTCTGAAGGTATTTACCGACTCCTACTTCACCGCTGATGCACCGATCGCTGTCTCCGACCTGGAATTCACCCAGCATAAGGACGAGGTCACCGTATCCCTTTCCTTCGAAAGAAACGGTGCTTCCGAAGGTGTTACCGCCTTTGGTAACGGACCTCTGGATGCTGTCAGCAACGCTCTTAAGCGCTTTACCAACGATGAATATCAGCTCTCCTTCTACACCGAGCATTCCATGGAGGGTGAAGGCAGCCGTTCCATCGCTGCAGCCTATATCGGAATCACCGCTTCCAACGGTAAGGTCTACTGGGGAGCAGGTACCGACACCGATATCATCAAAGCAAGTACAAACGCACTGTTAAGTGCTTACAATAACTCTTTGAACACTAAGGAGGAATAACTCATGGGAATGACAATGACCCAGAAGATCCTGGCCGCTCATGCCGGTCTGGAGAGCGTTCAGGCTGGCCAGCTGATCAACGCTAAATTGGATATCGTTCTTGGTAACGATATCACCACCCCTGTCGCCGTCAATGAATTCAAAAAGGCCGGATTCGATAAAGTCTTTGATAAAGATCATATCGCCATCGTTCTTGACCACTTTGTTCCTAACAAGGATATCAAAGCTGCTGAGCAGTCCAAGACCTGCCGCATCTTTGCTAACGAGCATAAAGTCAGCCACTTCTACGATGTAGGTAAGATGGGTATCGAGCACGCACTGCTTCCTGAGCAGGGTGTTGTCACCGCTGGTGACTGCATCATCGGTGCTGACTCCCATACCTGTACCTACGGTGCTGTCGGTGCCTTCTCTACCGGCGTCGGTTCCACCGATATGGCTGCCGGAATGGCAACCGGAATGGCATGGTTCAAGGTTCCCTCTGCGATCCGTTTCAATCTTACCGGAAAGCTGAATTCCAACTGCAGCGGTAAAGATGTTATCCTGACCATCATCGGTATGATCGGTGTAGACGGAGCTCTCTATCGTTCCATGGAGTTCACCGGTGAGGGTGTTGCCTCCCTTTCTATGGATGATCGTCTTTGCATCTGCAATATGGCTATCGAAGCCGGTGCTAAGAACGGAATCTTCCCTGTAGATGAACTGACCCGTGCTTATCTGAAGGACCGTGCAGAGCGTACTCCCGTTGAGTATGCAGCTGATCCTGATGCAGAATACGAAAAGACCATCGACATCGATCTTTCCAAGATCGTTCCCACTGTCAGCTGTCCTCACCTTCCTGAGAACACCCATCCTGCCAGCGAACTTACTGATATCAAGATCGATCAGGTCGTTATCGGAAGCTGCACCAACGGCCGTATGGAAGATATGGAAGTCACCTACAACTATCTGAAGGGCAAGAAGGTTGCTGACGGAATCCGCGTCATCATCATTCCCGGTACCATGCAGATCTACAAGGAGTGTATCGAGCGTGGTTATGTCAGCGCATTTGTTGACGCCGGTGCTGTCTTCTCTACTCCTACCTGTGGTCCCTGCCTTGGCGGTTATATGGGCGTTCTGGCAGAGGGAGAAAGATGTATCTCTACCACCAATCGTAACTTTGTCGGCCGTATGGGCCATGTCAAGAGTGAAGTTTACCTGGCTTCTCCTGCTACCGCAGCAGCCAGTGCACTGACCGGTTATATCACCTACCCCGAGGAGATCTGAGATGAATACACAAGGTAAAGTTTTTAAGTATCCTGATAATGTCGATACCGATGTTATCATCCCCGCTCGTTATCTGAACACTCCCAAGGCTGAAGAACTCGCTCAGCATTGCATGGAGGATATCGATGCAGAATTCACCAAGAAGGTTCAGCCCGGTGATATCATCGTTGCCGGATGGAACTTCGGATGCGGTTCTTCCCGTGAGCATGCTCCTCTGGCTATCAAGACCTGCAAGACCGGTTGTGTCATTGCCAAGAGCTTTGCCCGTATCTTCTACCGCAATTCCATCAATATCGGTATGCCTATCCTGGAATGCGAGCAGGCTGCTGATGAGATCCAGCCCGGCGATGAGGTCAATGTAGACTTCACTACCGGCGTCATTACCGATATCACTACCGGTAAGACCTATCAGGCTCAGCCCTTCCCCGAGTTTATCCAGAATATTATTACCAAGGGTGGTCTTCTGGCTTCCCTGAAAGAGAACTAAGGAGTATCTTGCCATGAACAAGAATATTGCCGTTATCCGTGGTGATGGAATCGGTCCTGAGATCGTTAACGAAGCGTTAAACGTTCTTGATAAGATCGGTGAAGTCTACGGACATACCTTTAACTACACCGATGTCGACATGGGCGGAATCGCCATCGACAAGTGGGGTGATCCCCTTCCCCAGGACATGCTGGACAAGTGTCTTGCATCCGACTCTGTTCTTCTTGGTGCCGTCGGCGGTCCCAAGTGGAACGATGTTCCGGGTCCCAAGAGACCAGAAAAGGGTCTGCTTCGCTTAAGAAGCGGCATGGGCGTTTACTCCAACAACCGTCCTGCCAAGATCTGGCCTCAGCTTGCCAGTGCTTCTCCTCTGAAGCCCTCTATCGTTGAAAAAGGAATCGACTTTATCATCGTTCGTGAGCTGATCGGTGGTGTTTACTTTGGTGAGCATCGTACCGATGAGGTCAATGGTGAAAAGGTCGCAACCGATATCATGCCCTATTCCGAGTCTGAGATCAGACGTATCGGTCGTATCGGATTTGAGACCGCTATGAAGCGCGGCAAGAAGCTGACTTCCGTAGAAAAGAGCAACGTACTGGATACCAGCCGTCTGTGGAAGAAGGTCATGCATGAGCTTGCTGAAGAGTATCCCGAGGTTACTCTGGAAGATATGCTGGTCGACAACTGTGCAATGCAGATCGTCAAGAATCCTGCTCAGTTCGATGTTGTCGTTACCGAGAACATGTTTGGTGACATCCTCTCCGATGAGGCTTCCATGATCACCGGTTCTATCGGTATGATCCCCTCCTCCTCTCTTGGAAACGGCACACTGGGTCTGTATGAGCCCATTCACGGTTCTGCTCCTGATATCGCAGGACAGGATCTGGCTAACCCCATCGGAACCATTCTTTCCGCAGCCATGATGCTCCGCTTCAGTTTTGATATGGCTAAGGAAGCAGATGCCATCGAAAATGCAGTTTCCGCTGTTCTTTCCGAAGGTTATCGCACCGGCGACATCATGCCCTCTGATCCTGAAGAAGCAGCTCAGTGCAAAAAAGTTGGCTGCAAGGAGATGGGTGCTCTTATCACTGCAAAAATCAACTAAGGAGAATTCATATGCTTTTATCCGGCGCTGACATTATTGTCAGAACCCTGATCGACCAGGGTGTGGATACCGTCTTCGGTTATCCCGGTGGTCAGATCATTAATGTTTATGATTCACTCTATAAGTATCAGGACGAGCTGAATCACGTTTTAGCTGCCCATGAACAGGGTGCTGCCCATGCAGCTGATGGTTATGCACGTGTCACCGGAAAGCCCGGTGTCGTCATCGCCACTTCCGGTCCCGGTGCTACCAACCTGGTAACCGGTATCGCAACCGCCTTCCTGGATTCCATCCCCATGGTGGCTATCACCGGAAACGTTCCTTCTACTCTGGTCGGTTCCGATAGTTTCCAGGAGATCGATATCACCGGTATCACCCTTCCCATTACCAAGCACAATTACTTCGTCGCTGATGTTACTCAGCTTTCCGATATTATCCGTGAAGCATTCGAACTGGCCATGTCCGGTCGTCCCGGTCCTGTCCTGGTGGATGTTCCCAAGGATATCCAGATCGCAAAGTGTGAGTACACACCTAAATCTCCCGTTGTTCCTGTTCCTAAGCAGCCTGCCAAGGTTGTCCGTATGCATCAGGCAGCCGAGATCATCAACGAGGCTAAGAAACCCTTCGTTTATTTTGGTGGTGGTGCTCTTTCCGCTGATGCCTGCCAAGAAGTCCTTAAGCTGGCTGAACTGATCGATGCTCCCATCGGATGCTCCTTCATGGGACTTTCCGGTGTTCCCACCGATCATCCCCGTTTCCTTGGAATGCAGGGTATGCACGGTCATTATGCATGTTCTATGTCCATGCATCATGCTGATTGCATCATCGCTCTGGGAAATCGTTTCAACGATCGTGTTACCGGTAAGCTTTCCAAATTTGCTCAGAATGCCAAGATCGTCCAGATCGATATCGATGGCGCTGAGCTTGGAAAGAATGTTCCCGTATCTGTCGGTCTTCGCGGAGACTTAAAGCAGACTCTGCTCCACCTTCTTCCTATGCTGAAGGCTAAGACCAATCCGGAATGGATGGATCAGGTCGCTCAGTTCCGCAAGGATGAAGAAGCATCTTCCGACAAGAGAACGACCCTCTCTCCCAAGGTTGCGATCGAAGCACTGAACAAACACCTGAACGAAAATACACCTGTTACTACCGATGTCGGTCAGCACCAGATGTGGACCGCTCAGTATGTCAAGCTTGGTAAGGAACGCCGCTTTGTATCCAGTGGTGGTCTGGGAACCATGGGCTTTGGTATGGGTGCTGCCATCGGTGCTGCCTATGGTACCGGTGAAAGAACCGTTCTTGTTACCGGAGACGGAAGCTTCGGTATGACACTTCAGGAAATGGCAACCGCTGTTACCTATAAGGTTCCGCTGGTCATCCTGCTTCTGAACAATGGTGTCCTTGGTATGGTCAGACAGTGGCAGACACTGTTCTTTGACAAGCACTACTCCAACACCATCCTTCAGCGTCAGACCGACTTTGTTGCTCTGGCTAAGGCATTCGGTGCCGATGGTGCTAAAGCTGATACCGTTGAAGAGCTAGAATGCGCTCTGACCAAGGCTTTTGAGAGTGATGGTCCTTTCCTCATCGACTGTGCTATCGACAAGGATGAATTCGTACTTCCCATGCTGCCTCCCGGAGGTTCCATGGATGATATTATCGTCAAGATTGGAGATTGATCATGGAAATATTTAATGTTGCCGTACTGGTCAAGAACCAGTTTGGTGTATTGAACCGTGTCACCAGTATGTTCCGTCGTCGTCAGTTCAATATCACCTCTTTAAACGTATCCGAAACCGAATCCTCCGATTTCTCCCGTATCACTGTCAAGGCAGAAGGTGAACCCCAGGTCAAGCAGCAGCTGATCAACCAGCTCTACAAGCTTCCTGATGTAGTTTCCGTCAAGGAACTGGATGTGGACTCCATTTCCTGTGAGGCCCTTCTGATCAAGATCGCTAACGAACCTTCCGTTCGCTCTGAGATCCTGGATGCTGCGAATGCCTTCGGTGCGAAACCGGTGGATTATGACCACACCTCTATCGTTCTGCAGCTGACCGATGTTCCTTCCAAGATCGATGATTTCATCGCTTTCCTGGAAGCCTACACCGTTCTCGAGATCTGTAGAACCGGTATGGTCTGTTTGGATCGCGGAGAAAAAACACTCCGTGTGGCATCTTATCTGTAAATCAAGTCAAACTGCTCTAAAACACATAGCAGAATTTCTTGATTTCATTCAAATTTGTATTTGTATTTCTGTAAAGAATGCATATATAATAAATCATTCATGACTCGTAAAAGGAGACAAAGAAATGGCAAGAATTTTTTATCAGCAGGACTGCGATCTGCAGTATCTTGCAGGCAAGACCGTTGCAATCATCGGTTATGGTTCTCAGGGACATGCTCACGCTCTGAACCTTAAGGAGAGCGGTGTCAATGTTATCGTTGGTCTGTACGAAGGTTCCAAGAGCTGGGCTAAGGCTGAAGCTCAGGGTCTGACCGTTATGACCTCTGCTGAGGCTGCTAAGGCTGCCGACGTTATCATGATCCTGATCAACGACGAGCTGCAGGCTAAGCTTTACAAGGAAAGCATCGAGCCCAACCTGACCGAAGGCAAGACCCTTGCATTCGCACACGGCTTCAATATTCACTTCGGATGCATCAAGCCTCCGGCAAATGTTAACGTTATCATGATCGCTCCCAAGGGACCCGGACACACTGTACGTAGTGAGTACCAGGCAGGCAAGGGTGTTCCCTGTTTGATCGCTGTTGAGCAGGATGCTACCGGCGATGCATGGGATATCGGTCTGGCATATGCTCTGGGTATCGGCGGTGCTCGTGCCGGCGTTCTGGAGACCAACTTCCGTACCGAGACTGAGACTGACCTGTTCGGTGAGCAGGCTGTCCTTTGCGGTGGTGTCTGCGCTCTGATGCAGGCTGGTTATGAGACTCTGGTCGAGGCTGGCTATGATCCTCGTAATGCATACTTCGAGTGCATCCACGAGATGAAGCTGATCGTTGACCTGATCTACCAGTCCGGTTTCGCTGGAATGCGCTACTCCATCTCCAATACCGCTGAGTATGGTGACTACATCACCGGTCCTAAGATCATCACCGAAGAGACCAAGAAGACCATGAAGAAGATCCTGAAGGACATCCAGGATGGTACCTTCGCTAAGGAGTTCCTGCTTGACATGTCTGATGCAGGTTCCAAGGTCCACTTCAACGCTATGCGTCGTATCGCTGCTGAGCATCCCTCCGAGATCGTCGGTGAGGATATCCGTAAGCTGTACAGCTGGAACGGCGAAGACAAGCTGATCAACAACTAATTCCTAAAGAAATAAAGAGCTGCACCCGGGAACTGCTCTCGGGTGCCGTTCTATATACATCGGAGAATAAATATGGTAAGCAACGCAATCAAAGAGGGTCCGCAGAATGCGACCCACCGCTCTCTTTACCACGCACTGGGCCTGACTCAGGAAGAGATCAGCCGTCCTCTCGTTGGTATCGTCAGCTCTTATAACGAGATCGTTCCCGGTCATATGAACCTGGACAAGATCGTTGATGCTGTTAAACTCGGTGTTGCCATGGCCGGCGGAACTCCCATCGTTTTCCCCGCTATCGCTGTATGTGACGGTATCGCTATGGGTCATATCGGAATGAAGTATTCCCTTGTTACCCGTGATCTGATCGCCGATTCCACCGAGGCTATGACTCTGGCTCATGGTTTTGATGCTCTGGTCATGGTTCCCAACTGTGATAAAAATGTTCCCGGTCTTCTGATGGCTGCTGCCCGTCTGAACCTTCCCACTGTTTTCGTCAGTGGTGGTCCCATGCTGGCAGGTCATGTCGGTGATGGAAAGACTTCCCTCTCCTCCATGTTTGAGGCTGTCGGTAAGTTCAACGCCGGCAAGATGGGTGAAGAAGAACTGGAAGACTACGCACGCCGTGTCTGCCCCACCTGCGGTTCCTGCTCCGGTATGTATACCGCCAACTCCATGAACTGCCTGACGGAGGCACTTGGCATGGGTCTTCGTGGAAACGGAACCATTCCTGCTGTCTATTCCAGCCGTATCGAGCTGGCTAAGCATGCCGGTATGGCTGTTATGGAAATGCTGCGCCGTGATATCCGTCCTCTGGACATCATGACTGAAGATGCATTCAAGAATGCTCTGACCGTTGATATGGCTCTTGGCTGCTCCACTAACTCCATGCTGCACCTTCCCGCTATCGCACACGAAGCAGGTGTTGAGATCGATCTCTCCATCGCTAATGCTATGAGTGCTAAGACTCCCAACCTCTGCCATCTGGCTCCCGCAGGCCGTACCTACATGGAGCAGTTGGAAGAAGCCGGCGGTGTCTGGGCTGTCATGAAGGAACTCACCAAGCTTGGTCTGATCAATACCGACTGTATGACTGTTACCGGTAAGACCGTAGGCGAGAACCTTGAAAATGTACGCAATCTCGATGAGACCGTTATCCGTCCCGTAGAGAACCCCTATTCCACTACCGGTGGTATTGCTGTTCTGCGCGGCAATCTGGCACCCGAAGGAAGCGTTGTAAAGCGCTCTGCCGTGGCTCCGGAGATGCTGGTGCATGAAGGTCCCGCTCGTGTCTTCGACAGCGAAGAAGAGGCTCAGGACGCTATCAATGCCGGTAAGATCAATGCCGGTGATGTAGTTGTCATCCGTTATGAAGGACCTAAGGGAGGTCCCGGTATGCGTGAGATGCTGAACCCCACCTCTGCCATCATGGGTATGGGTCTTGGTTCCAGTGTTGCTCTGATCACCGACGGACGTTTCTCCGGTGCTACCCGTGGAGCCTGCATCGGTCATGTATCTCCTGAGGCTGCAAACGGTGGTGTCATCGGTGTCGTTGAAGAAGGCGACATCATCTCCATCGATATTCCCGCTAACAAGCTGGAGCTGAAAGTACCCGAGGAAGTTATCGCTGAGCGTCTGAAGAACTTTGTTCCCAAGACCAAAGAGCTTTCCGGTTATCTGAAGCGTTATGCCGCTTGTGTCTCCTCTGGTGCAACAGGAGCGATCGTAAACCGATGAATCCCCAGGAACTTAGAATCTCTTTACACTCTCTGAGTGTGTTTCGAGGTCTTCTTTCCGATCCCGTCCTTTCTACTCTTTCCGACTTTCTGAAAGCGGCATCGACGGGATCTGAAGATCCTCTTTGTGCCGTAGAAGCTTATACGACCTTTGTCTCTGCGCTCTTCAATTCCCACAGACGTACTCTGGCCGGTTATATCAGCAGCATTGTCAATGATGATGAGAATGTATATATCCGCCGTATCGGATCCGGAAAAGAGATCTTTGAGACTATTGAAGCCAGCGTAGATCGGGAACTGGATGTCTTACAGCAGTTTGCTGATCTGACTCCTGCTGATCTGAAGTCCATGATCCAGTGGAACGGCCTTCTCCCTGATTTCGAGACCAAATCTGTCGATGTCAAGGGTACCTATTATCATCGCTGCAAGAACATCGAAAAATACGGATACGGTATGTATTCCCGTTATTATATGTTCTACGTCGGTGAGGAAGGCAACATCATTCCTGTTCACAATCCTGATCCGATCTCTCTGGATCAGCTGATCGACTACAAGCGTGAGCAGGGAATCATCATGGACAATACCAAGGCTCTGCTCCAGGGTAAGCCCGCTGCCAACATGCTCCTTACAGGAGATGCCGGTACCGGTAAATCTTCCACTGTCAAGGCCATCGTCAATGAGCTTCATGATGAAGGTATCCGCATTCTGGAGATCCGCAAGGAACAGCTCCGCGGTATTCCTGCTCTTCTGGATGAACTCAGTGAGAATCCTCTGAAATTCATTCTCTTCATCGACGATCTTTCCTTCCAGACGGATGACGATAACTTCAATGCTCTGAAAGCTGTCCTGGAGGGTTCTGTTTCTGCCAAGAGCCGCAACGTGGTCATCTATGCGACCAGTAATCGCAGACATCTGGTCAAGGAGAGTTTCTCCGGCCGTGATGGTGACGATGTCCATCGCAATGACACTATGCAGGAGATCATCTCCCTTTCCGATCGTTTCGGACTACAGGTCACCTTCCGCCGTCCCGATAAGGCTACCTATCTTAACATCGTTCATTATCTTGCCAATGAACATGGTATCGATATGCCGATCGAACAGCTGGATATGGAGGCCGAGAGATACATTCTCGGAAGAGGCAACCGTTCTGCGCGTGCCGCAAGACAGTTCAACGATATTCTGTTGTCGAAAGAATAAAAACAGGATCTATTAATCATTATAAAAGTCCTATATAATCACCTTTCCATGGGCGGCATCTGCACACAGTGATCAGGTCAGTGCGATCGGATCGTCTTTGCAGCGAGCTGTACAAGGATGGTGTTATATAGGACTTTTATAATTGTTAATAGAAACTGACTTTATTCTTTCGACAACAGAATATCGATAAACTGTCTGGCTGCACGAGCAGAGCGGTTTCCT
>JAZUIK010000027.1:0-2991 GCA_045642205.1 Bianqueaceae bacterium | reverse complement strand
AACAAATATAAACTATCTTATGGGTTATTGCAACTGTTTCCCATTCCATACAGGAGGTACTGTTATATGAAAGACGGAATCAAAAATCTGATCGAAGGTGCTCTTAGTACCAAAGACAAAATTGTCGAGGGAGCTGTTAATACAAAGGACAAACTCGTGGAAGGTGCTGTCAACACGAAAGACAAGATCGTAGAAGGTGCCGTCAATACTAAAGATAAGATCGTAGAAGGCGCTGTCAATACTAAAGATAAGATCGTAGAAGGCGCTGTCAATACTAAAGATAAGATCGCAGAAGGCGCTTTGAACACCAAAGATAAACTGGTGGAAGAAGCGGTTAATCTGATGGATGAAAGAAGCAAGAAGAAGGTCTGGTCCGGTGCGGATTCCATCCATCTTGCTCATGCTCCCGAGACCATCGTTCCCGGATGCATGGTCCTGGAAGGTGGCTCCTTCCGCGGTGTCTATACTTCCGGTGTACTGGATGTACTGATGGAGAACGGCATTAATCTCCAGACCACCATCGGAACCTCTGCCGGTGCCCTGAACGGTTATAATTATGTAGCCGGTGAGATCGGCCGTGCCGCTAAGGTCAATCTGTGTTATCGTCACGACTCCCGCTATTTCAGCCCTCGTACCACAGCCAAGAACCATGGTGTGGTCGGCTTTGACTTTATTATGAACGGCATCGAAGAAGAACTTCCCTTTGATCAGGAGCGCTTTGATGATCCTGCCCGCCGTTTCCTGGTGACCGTCACCAACTGTGATACGGGTGAAGTCAGTTACTGCGAAAAGGGCATCACCGAGGATATCCGCAAGGCTGTTCAGGCCAGTGCGTCCATGCCCTTTGCTTCCGACATGGTCATGGTGGATGGAGCTCCCTGTCTGGATGGCGGCTGTTCTGTGAAGATCCCTTACCAGTGGGCACTGGACAATGAATTCGAGAAGATCATTGTAATCCGTACCCGTCCCTATGGTTATCGCCGTGAGCCGGAGGGTAAGAGAGTCAAGGAGCTGACAGAGCTGATCTACAAAAATCACCCCAAGCTGGTGGAACTTCTCAATTCTCAGGAAGAGCAGTATAATATCGCCTGTGACGAACTGGAACAACTGGAAAAGGAAGGTCGTCTTCTGATGATCTGTCCTTCCGCTTCCATTCTGACCGCTACGCTGGAAGGCGATATGGAAAAGTTGGGAGCCCTGTATCATGTGGGCCGTCTGGATGCCATGCTGATGCTTCCTAAGATCAAGGAATATCTGGAGGTCGAATAATTATTTATGAAACAATACGATGAACAGACCATCCGCGCCAATTACCGGATGCTGACACAATTACTGATCGAAAAGAATCTGACCATTACCACCATGGAGTCTGCCACTTCCGGTCAGATTGCTTCTCTGATCACGGATACGGAAAGTTCTTCTGCTATCATCAAAGGAGCCTTTGTTACCTATAGTAACGAAGCCAAGATCCTGCAGGGTGTCCCTTCAAAGATCTTGGAGACCTATACCGTTTACTCCAAGGAGACCGCTACTGCCATGGCAGAGGCTTGTCAGAAGGCATATAGTGCTAACATTGCTATCGGTGTCACCGGTACCATGGGCAATATCGATCCCGCCAACCCCGATGCTTCTGTGCCCGGCAATGTTTACTTCGCCATTTCGATTAACGGTAAGACAACCGCTTACCAGATCGAGCTGGATCCTCAGCCCACCAGACTAATGTATAAGTTAGCGGTGGCCCAGGAGATCTATGAGGTACTGGAAGCACAATTAGGGTCAGAGCAAAAATGTGCGAAATAATGTGCAAAATAGAAATTACGACAATACCGAGTACTGTGGGACAGTTCCCATAGTACTCGGTATTTTTGTTTTTCTATTTCACACTGTACATTTTTGTTCCCCACTATGTGGGGTTCCTAAATGTGCCAAATGCGTTATTCCAGGTCCTTGAGCATCTGGGTCATGGTAGTCAGGAGTACATCCGGAAGATGCATCATGCCGGCGATCTTCGGGAAGGTCATGCCATAAGCTGCCTTAAGCTGTTCGTTGGAAGAAAGTCCGGGCAGGAGCTTGTCTACGATGGCTTTGCCTCTTTCATCGGATAGGATCTCCCCGATGGTGCTGCCGATACTGAGCTTTCCATCCTTGGGTGCTTCCACCTGCATTGCTGCTGAAACAGCAGCATTTTCCTGCTGCACCTCTTCCTCTCTTCTTCTCTCGATCATCCCATAATCCAGCTGAGGTACCACCGGCAGGAAGGAGGCATCACAGGTAAAGTGATAACTTCCTGCACCTACTTCGTGGCAGCTGCCATCCGCCAAAATGATCTCTGCTTCAACGGGCGTTGTAAAGTCATAGACAATGGTGTCTTCTTCCACCTTCCAGGAGGAAGTGATCAGGCCAGAGGCACTTTGATAGCTTCCGGAAGCACTGCCCACTTCTCTGCTTGCCAAGGGTGCCAGACGCACCTTTGTAAATCCGGGTGCTGCCTCCTGGATACCCAGCAGGTAACGATACATAAAGAGTCCCACGGATCCAAAGGAATAGTGGTTGAAGGAGACCATGTTGTCTCCGGACATGGAGGTCTCGTTGACGGTTCCATCCGGGCGAAGGGAATCCCATCTCTCCCAGGAAGTGGTGGCACCGCGCAGTACCTGATACATCCAGCCGGGACAATGCTCCTGCAAAAGAAGATGGATCGCGAGTCCCTGCTGTCCGTTATCAGCGAGAAGAGGAAGGATATGCTCCGTTGCAAAGAATCCGGTCTGCATTCCCTCGGTGTAGATCCTCTCCAACAGTTTTCTGAAGAGCTTATTCCACATTTCTCCCTTGGGTACCACATGCTTCAGGGCCATAATATAGGCTCCCTGGTAGTCATCGGTCATGGTACCGTCTTCTTTGATGAAGCGGGCGATATAGGCACTTCTGGTCTTTTCCAGCTCTTCTGCATACATCTTTGCATCTTCTTCCAGTCCAAAGAGCTGCGCTGTC
>JAZUIK010000026.1:0-7497 GCA_045642205.1 Bianqueaceae bacterium | reverse complement strand
GCACTGGTAGACTCATTCTGTTCTGAACAGGATGCCCGAATGAGTGCAATGCAGACAGCCAACGACAATGCAGTCGAGATGATCGATAACCTGAATACACAGTATAATCAGATCAGGCAGGCAGCCATCACGCAGGAGATTACAGAAATCTCCGCAGGAACGATAGGAAAACGAAAACGATGAATACAATGATTGGAAAGATCGATGAGATCTCTGGACCGGTACTGGATATCGTATTTCCGGGAACCAGACTCCCCAGGATCAGAGAAGCTTTAACGGTTACCAAGGATGGAAAGACACGTATTATGGAAGTGGCTCAGCATCTGGGACCGGGCCGTGTTCGCTGCATTATGATGAGTGACAGCGAAGGGCTGGCTCTGGATGATGAAGTAGTCGCTACCGGTCATCCGATCCAGGTGCCTGTAGGTGAAGCAACTCTGGGCAGGATGTTCAACCTGTTCGGTGATCCCATTGACGGAGGAGAAAAGGTATCAGACGAGGTGATTCGTTGGGATATCCACAGAAAGGCTCCCAGCTTTGAAGAGCAGAGCCCCCATGTTGAGATCCTGGAAACCGGAATCAAGGTCATTGACCTTCTGGAACCTTATCCCCGTGGAGGAAAGATCGGATTGTTCGGTGGAGCCGGTGTCGGTAAGACCGTCCTGATCCAGGAGCTGATCCACAATATTGCCACAGAGCATGGCGGCTATTCCATCTTTACCGGTGTCGGGGAGAGAAGCCGTGAAGGTAATGATCTGTGGAATGAAATGAATGAGAGCGGCGTTGCCAAGAAGACGGCGATGGTCTTTGGTCAGATGAACGAGACTCCCGGCGTACGTATGCGTGTAGCCCTGTCCGGATTGACCATGGCAGAGTATTTCCGTGATGAAGAGCACAGAGATGTGCTGCTGTTTGTGGATAACATTTTCCGTTTTGTTCAGGCGGGAAGTGAAGTATCTACCATGCTGGGACGTATGCCTTCTGCGGTAGGTTATCAGCCTACTTTGGCCAATGAAATGGGTGAGCTGCAGGAGCGTATCGCTTCTACTTCCAAGGGTTCTATTACCTCTGTCCAGGCAGTCTATGTGCCTGCGGATGACCTGACAGACCCTGCCCCTGCTACCACCTTTATCCATCTGGATTCTACTACAGTCCTGAGCCGTAAGATCGCTGAGCAGGGTATCTACCCTGCGGTGGATCCGCTGGCGTCAACATCCCGTATTCTGGAGCCGGATACCGTCGGCGAAGAGCACTATGAAATTGCCCGCAGAGTACAGGAAACTTTACAGACCTACGCCGAGCTGCAGGATATTATTGCGATCCTGGGTATGGACGAATTGTCGGAAGAAGATAAGGTCACAGTCTATCGTGCCAGAAAGATCCAACGATTCCTTTCTCAGCCCTTCTCCGTAGCAGAGAAGTTTACCGGTGTGGAAGGGAAATTTGTTCCGCTGAAGGAAACTATCCGTGGATTCCGTATGATCCTGGACGGCGAACTGGATTCGATCCCTGAGTCCTGTTTCTTCAATGTGGGTACGATCGACGATGTCTTCGAGAAGGCAAAGGAACTGCAGTCATGAAAAGCTTTAAGGTAAAGATACTTGAGGCGGACGGTCCCTTTTATGAAGGGGAGCTGGAATCGCTGATCGTTCCGGTTACCGATGGAATGATCGGTATCCAGGCGGGACACAGCAATCTGTTTTCTGCTTTGGTACCCGGAGTTATGACTTATCGGATCCCGGGACAGGATGTCCTGATCGCAGCGATCTCCCGTGGCTGTATGAAGGTGGAGGATGGAGAAGTCCTGATCCTTGCCGAGTCCATCGAGCGTCCTGAGGAGATCGATGAAGAAAGAGTCAGAAGAGAAGCGGATGCTGCCAGGGAGGCAACGCTGCAAAAGCGCAGTATCCAGGAATTCCATATGGCAGAACTGGAGATGGCTAAGGCGACTAATCGACTGAAGATCAAGAGAAACAGCATGCGGTAAATTGGCAACAATAGTAAATACTGTTGAAATTAAAAAGATGGGAATGCATGACTTATGTTCATTCATTCCCATCTTTTTTAAAATTCACTGTGAATTACTGGCATATATTGCAGAATCTCTCCTTGTACATCTACCACTTTCCATACACTGTCAATCTTTACCATGATAACGGTTCCGGTCAATGTGTTCGTTGTCTGTCCCTCGATATCAACTGACAGGGTTATGGATGTTACATTCTGCATGTCTCCCAGAGGTAAACCATAGTTTTGTTGAGCGAGCATATACTCCTTGGGGGAGCATGGTCGTGATTCTGTAACCATGGTCTTCATCTTAAATGATGCACCAAACTGATTTGTCAGCATGTTATGCCGACTATCATAGATTTCCATTTGGTTTAACCGATATATTTGGTCTGCATTCTCGATGTTAAGATCATTTATACAATCTCTATAAGTGACTGCACTGTATTGGTCCATGTTTTCGATATCACCTAAAACCATATGGTAGACATACTGAGCAGCTATTTTTGATGCAGATTTTGGAGATGAAAAGATGACAAGCGCAAAGCCTCCAATGACAATCAGCAGAATCGGAATGGCGATCCACAAAGGTATTTTATACCTCTTTTCTGTATTGATAAATAATCGATACGCGAGACGATTGACAGATTCTTTGATAGTTCCCGTATTAGGGGGTGTGGGTGCTTGGGGCGG
The DNA here is from genome assembly GCA_045642205.1 of Bianqueaceae bacterium. Lineage (GTDB taxonomy): Bacteria > Bacillota > Clostridia > Lachnospirales > Bianqueaceae > RUG760. The sequence goes on along the minus strand of JAZUIK010000026.1, from coordinate 4,797 downwards.
CAGTATCATTTGATGGTCCTTACAGCTCGATGACAGCGGTGTGAGGTCTATGATCAGAAACGATCAGCTCAGGGATCTCTGCGGAGACAAACTCGGTAGGACCGGCAGCGAAGATATAGTCGATCTTGATGTCAGGAGCGTCAGAGGGATATGTGCAGATGCCTTCGGGAAGAAGGTCCATACAGCTCTTGAAGTTCTCAAAGATGGGCTGGATGATGTCACTGTCAGGAGTCAGGTTGAAGTCGCCCATCAAAACGGTAGGCTCCGTGGGATCCAGATTTTCAATGACAGTCTGAACAGCATTACGAGCTTCCTGCTTAGCCAGACCCATATGGGTGATCAGGACTGTAAGGAGCTTTCCTTCAGGAGATTTGAGTTTAGCCTTCAGGACGCAGCGAGTCTCGTAGTAAGCAGGTTCATCCTTCACAAGAGGATCCGGGATCTTGATTGTCTCAGCTTCTACAATGGGCCAGGAAGAGACCAGTGCATTGCCGTAAGGGCCCTGGCCACCCAGGTAGACGGCTTCTGCGAAATAGTAGTAGGGCATACCGGCTGCAGCGGCGATAGCCTTTGCCTGATTGGTATAGCATTCATCGTGAGAGTCATTACGGACCTCATTCAGAGCACAGAATACAGGTGCTTCGGAGGCGATTGCCTTACCGACCTTTTCCAGATCGATCAGGGTAGGGTCTTCTCTGCGAGGAAGTTTTTTCTTGAACTCTTCCATCTGTTCCGGACTCAGTTTACTGAGATCGATCTTAGACGGATTAACGGGAAGAGACGCGATGCGACGCAGATAGTCGATACCGTGCTGGATATTGAATGTCATTACTTTGTATTGCATAGGAAAAACCTCCTGAGATAGACAGTTTTCAGTGAAGTATCACTGCTGTGAAATCTATTGTAGCACCAAACGGAATGCATGTCACCGCCTGAATAGCCGCTTTTTGCAGGGAAAGTCTATTCTATTCAAATGAAATATGCTATAATATTGTTTCAGATCATGTCCGTTGGCAAAAGCCAAGAGATATGAAAAGGAGAGAAATGTACAAACTTACGAAAAAAGATATACTGACGATCCCGAACCTGCTGAGCGGATTTCGAATTGCCTGTATTCCTGTTTTCGCTGCCTTGTATCTGACAGATCATTTTGTGGCATCTCTGATCGTACTGGGATGCGGTATGGTAACAGATCTGTTTGATGGGATGCTGGCAAGAAAGCTGAACCAGGTATCGCAGTTTGGTATCGTATTGGATCCTCTGGCAGATAAGCTGACCCAGGGAATCATTGTGATCTGTCTGTTGGTGAATTACCCCATTCTCTGGATCCTTCTGAGCCTCATTATCGTGAAGGAAGGTTTTATGCTGGCAGCAGGTTTTTATTCAGCAATCCACTACGATGTGGTTCCCAAGAAATCGGAATGGTACGGAAAGGTATGCTGTGTTGTGACGGATGCGACGGTCATTTCCCTGCTGTTGTTCAATGGAATGTCCGATGGGCTGAGAGAGACCATTGTTCTTGTCTGTGCAGCCGTTATGGTCATAACGCTGGTCTTATATACACGCTTTTACATCCTTCAATGGAAAGAACTGAAGGTTAAAAAAGCAGCCGGAGAAGAAACAAGAAACTATACAAAGTAAGATAAAGGTGTCATGGCAAAACGCCATGGCACTTTTGTTTTGTGCTATAATGAAATGAAATTGCTGCAGTAAAGGAGGATCAGGTCATAGATAAGGTATTGGAATATACAGCTACCTTCGAAGATGAAGGTCGATCTCTGGGCGAGATCCTAAGGACCAGAATGCAGCTGACCACCAGACAGATCCGCAGTATCAAGTTTTCTCAAACAGGCCTGTTGGTCAATCAGAAAAAGAACTGGATCGATGAAGGTGGAAGAGTACGGTATGTCACAACGGGGATGCCCATCAAAGCAGGGGACTCTGTCACAGCCTGTTTCCAGGATGAAGGACCGGTGGTCGAAAAGACGCCGGGCGATGTGGAGATCCTATATGAAGATGCGGATCTGATGGTCATCAACAAGCCATCCGGTCTGGTCTGTCATCCTGCGAACGGACATTTTACGGATACGCTGATCAATCGTCTGGCAGATCGATATGAAGAGCCTGCAAGGTTGATTGGAAGGCTGGATAAAGAAACTTCCGGAGCGATCCTCTCAGCGAGAAATGCCATTGCTGCCAACCGGCTGAAGGAGCAAAGGGAGAACCGAACCCTCAAAAGAGAATATCTGGCTTTGGTCGAAGGCAAATTGAGCGGAGAAGGAGTTTGTGAGTTTCCTTTAGTCCGAATAAAGAGTACAATAAAAAGAGGCAAAAATGACCAGCCTCTCAGCTTGATGATACCGGTCCATATGGTGGACGAGACCATCGGGATCAGGGAGGAAACGGAAGAAGAACTCAGCGCCTTCACGATGTGGAAAGCTCTGAAGAGCGGCAGCTTTCAAAGCCAGGAAGTGACTCTTGTGCACCTCCAGTTAAAGACGGGGCGTACCCATCAGATCCGCACCCATATGGCGGCTCTTGGACATCCGCTCCTTGGGGATGATCTGTATGGCAGCGGACCAAAGACCAAGATCCCAAGGACCATGCTCCACAGCGCATGCCTGAGTTTTATACACCCCTTTACCCAGGAGCAATACAGGGTAGAGGCACCATTACCGGAAGATTTTGAAGAGATCATAAGGAGTACAACATGGCACTGAATTTAAGTTCACATTTACTTCCCTCTGTCAAGAAGGCAGCACAGGGAGATCGCGTTGATGAATCCGCGGTACAGAGCAATACTTTGGAAGCAGAGTTTGTTTCCAGAAATAAACCGGAGCGTCTGGAATGGCTGAGAGACGCCGGTATGGGTCTGTTTATCCACTGGTCCATTGATGCACAGCTTGGCTGCGTTATCAGTCATACTCTGGTCGGTGCTTCCAAGGACTATGTGGACCGTTTTTACGAAGAATTGCCCACCACTTTGGAAAAGGGAGAGTGGGATTTTGACCATCTGGCATCCCTAGCTAAGCTGGCAGGTTTCAAATATGCAGTTCTGACTACCAAGCATCATTGCGGCTTCTGTCTGTGGCCCAGTAAGTCTACATCCTTTAATGTGGAGAATACGGCCATCGGAGAGGATCTGGTAAAGAAGTATGCGGAAGCTTTCCGTAAGCAGGGCATCGCTGTAGGTTTCTATTTTTCACCTGAGGATTTTAACTTCCTGCGCAGTCAGGATATGACCATTACCCGTACCCCTGTGGAAGCATACAGCGACGAAGTCATGGCGAAGTACAGAGAATACCTGAAGATTCAGATGACCGAGCTGATGACTGACTTTGGTAAGGTGGATGTCCTGTTCTTTGACGGTGGTGAGACCATGATCGGTAAGGATGGTATTTCTCTGCAGAGATGGTGCATGGATATTGCCTGGGATCTGCAGCCGGATATCCTGATTACCCGTGGAGCGATCCCTACTCCTGAGCAGCAGCTGCCCGGTGTAGGTGCGGATCAGGCATGGGAAGCCTGCATTACCTTAGGAACGGCATGGCAGTATCAGCCCACCAATGAGACTTATAAGACCGGTGCCCATGTGATCAAACTGTTGGTGGACACCAGAGCAAAGGGCGGATCTCTGCTCTTAAATATCGGACCGGATGCCAGAGGCCGCCTGTGTGAGGCACAGGAAGGAATCATCAGAGAACTGGCTCTGTGGCATTTTATTAACGGAGAATGCCTCCATAATACCCGCCCCTGGGTGCTGACCAATGAGGGGGAGAACTATCTGATGAAAGCAAAGGATGGTTCCAGTGTATATGCCGTTCTCTTTGGTGAGAAGGAATGGAAGAGAGGGCAGAGAAGAGAGCTGATCCTGAAATCTGTAGAGATCACGGAAAACTCTCAGATATCTGTCATGGGAATGTCCGGAGAACTGACCGAGTATCGCCCCGATATCGATGCACATCCGTATATGGAACAGAAGGATGATGGTCTCCATCTTTCCATTCTGAATGCCCAGAGAATCTACTGCGGTATCGACTGGTTCAATCCTCTGGTGGTCAAGATCACCGATCCGAAGCCCGCTTTCCTGCCCCTGGCAGTGGAGACTCTGACAGAGGATCAGGATATCCGCCTCAGTAAAGGAAAGGCAGAGCTCTCTGCCAAGGTCCTGAGTATGGGAAGCTTTGATAAGGCTGAACTACATTTCGACATCCGCGTATATCCCGGATTTGCTCTCTCCTCTTATGAAGATGGATGGGAGACTCTGCCCTCCACAGAGGTAACGGAAGAAGGAATATACAGCGTTACGGCAGAAGGATTGAAAGCCGGTGTGACCTATCAGTTCCGTGCGGTCCTTGGAAACAGTAAAAACGAGATGAAGGGTGAGCTGGCCCTGTTTGTGGCTGAGTAATGAAGATCAGTATTCTGACGGTATGTCCGGTAAACTTTGAGAGCTTTCTAAAGTTTCACAGTATCGACAGAGCGGTGAAAGTGGGACTTGTGGAGATCGAAGTCCTGGACGTTAGAGACTATGTAAAGGGAAGCTTTCGGGCAGTGGATGATTCTCCCTACGGAGGCGGAAGAGGCATGGTGCTTCGATGTGAACCTATGCTGAAGGCAGTGGCATCTATTCGTACAGAAAGTTCCGTGGTAGTCGCAGTGACACCTGCCGGAGTACGATACGACCAGAAAAAGGCCCATGAACTGTCAGAAATGGATCATCTGATCCTTCTGTGCGGACATTATGAGGGATTTGATGAGCGTATCTTTTCTGTGGTGGATGAAGAGATCTCCATG
>JAZUIK010000025.1:0-11499 GCA_045642205.1 Bianqueaceae bacterium | reverse complement strand
GGCATCAAATCCGCAAGATCCAGATATTTCCACCCTTCGAGCACTGTATCCATGAAAAAAAGCTGTTATTGTGTTATTTGTTGTTTAGTTGTTTTCGGGGTGGCTGTTTTCTTTCTCAACGGAAAAATCAAGACGAATCATACATTATGGGACAAAATGGGTATCTCCAAAGATGCGATCAGCGAAGTCTTATTTGCTTACAAAGGTAATGCAGTTAGTCTTACAGAGACTTCCAAACATAGTCTGCTTGAGACCTTATCTGCAGGAGAAGAGATTATTCTTATTGACCCCTATGAGTATGAAAAGAGTATGTTCGATGTCATTTTTGAGGTAGACGGAAAAACGTACGAAGTTGAATTTTTCTGGTTTACGAATCTTGGCATTCAAAGAGATGGACATAGTCACCAACAACCGGATGACCGTTTTGATGTTCGTTATCAAAATAAGGTTTACCATTTCCGGTTTGCAAATGACAGATTCTGGAATGATATTTTCAGTGTCGATGCGTATGATGCAGCAGCTAAAAGTCAAGGGAAGCCAACATCCTATGAACTGGATGGATATGAGAATAAAGGCATGAACGGGACAGGAAGTTATACATATGACAAATATAGTATTTGGCAGGTGCTAACATCCAGTGAGTTGATTGTCAAAGTCAAATGTGAAGAGGCGAATATCGATGATCCAGCCCTTTCGCAGGTGGTTCAGGCATTCAGGATAGAAAAGATACTTAGAGGACAATATGAAGAAGATACACTTTATATTTTTTCAGAAATACAGAATTTGAATCCAGATAAAATATCCAGACACTATCATTTACCAACTGATCCACCTTTTGTAGTGGGGGAAGAATATGTATTATGTCTGAATGAGTGGGCTATGAAATTGGAGTGGGATAATGCGAGGCATACTCTTTACAAGCTTCCCACTCAGTATCATAGTGCGGAGCTTAATAATGGAGTGTTGTATTCACGGTATAATACCGAGTACCATCCATTAAAGGGCGTCTCAGTGTGGTGGTTCACCATCATGACAAACTTATGCACGTTAGTTGAACTATTTCAGTAAAGAGAAGTCCGTCAGGCTTCTTCGAGCGACATGGTCGTCGCGAGAAGATCCTGACGGACTTCTTCTATTATTATTCAGGTTCGCTTCTTGCTTACGCCAGAGACGGAGCCAAAGTAGCTGCCATAACAGCCTTGATGGTATGAACGCGGTTCTCAGCTTCATCGAAGACGATGGACTGAGGTCCTTCGAAGACTTCGTCGGTAACTTCCAGAGAATCCAGACCGAACTTGTCATAGATGTCCTGGCCGATCTGAGTTCCAAGATCATGGAAAGCGGGCAGGCAGTGCATGAAGCGGCACTGGCTTCCGGCGTTGTCCATAAGAGCCTTGGTGACAGCATAGGGCTTCAGATCATTGATACGCTCTGCCCAGATCTCTTCGGGCTCACCCATGGAGACCCAAACATCAGTATAGATGACATCAGCATTCTTGGTAGCTTCCATAGGATCGGAGATGAAGTCCAGTTTAGCACCGGTCTCAGCGGCGATAGCCTGGCACTCAGCAACCAGTTCTGCATTGGGGAAATACTTCTCAGGAGCACAGGCAACAAAGTGCATACCCATCTTAGCGCAGCCAACCATCAGGGAGTTTGCCATGTTGTAACGGCAATCGCCCATGAAGACCAGAGTCTTTCCCTGAAGAGATCCGAAGTGCTCACGGATGGTGAGGAAATCTGCCAGGATCTGGGTGGGATGATACTCATTGGTCAGACCGTTCCAGACGGGAACGCCGGAATACTTTGCCAGAGACTCAACGATCTCCTGACCAAAGCCGCGATACTCGATACCATCAAACATACGGCCAAGGACACGTGCGGTATCCGGGATGCTCTCTTTCTTTCCGATCTGAGAACTCTTGGGATCCAGATAAACGGGATGCATACCAAGGTCTGCACCGGCAACTTCGAAGGAGCAGCGGGTTCTGGTACTGGTCTTTTCGAAGATCAGAGCGATATTTTTTCCTTCACAAAGGCGGTGAGGAATACCTGCCTTTTTCTTTGCCTTCAGATCAGCGGCAAGATCCAGCAGATCGTTAATTTCTTCAGGGGTAAAATCAAGAAGCTTCAGAAAGCTTTTGCCATACAGATGCATTAGGGAGTCCTCCTGTATATTTATAAATATTTCTGCATATTACCGAATGCAAAAATCAGAATATAAGCAGATATTTTTGAAAGGAACTTATATTTTGCCTTGTTTTTATGCATTTGTCAACATAAAGACGAGAAAATGATTCTCATTGCGATAAGAATTCAATCGTGCTATAGTGATTCTATATATTGATTCTTCACAATATGAAGAATCGGTATATTCATGTGCGTAAATCAATCAGGCAGAAGGAGATAAACCTTATGGATCTCAGCAAGTGCAGTATTGGAATTGAATTTGGCTCAACAAGGATCAAAGCGGTCTTATTAGACGAGAATAATATCCCCGCAGCTTCTGGTTCTTTTGAGTGGGAGAACTCTCTGGTCAATGGAATCTGGACCTATGAACTGAAGGATGCTGTCCATGGTCTGCAGGTCTGTTTTGCAGAATTAAAGAAGGAAATCGAGGAAAAGACTTCCCAAAAACTGACAGAAGTAGGCGCCATCGGTATTTCCGGAATGATGCATGGTTATCTTCCCTTTGATAAAGACAATAACCAGTTGGCCGGTTTCAGAACCTGGCGCAATACGATGACTGGTCCTGCTGCTGAAAAACTGACGGAGCTGTTTGGCTTTGCGATCCCCCAGAGATGGAGTATTGCCCACCTGTATCAGGCTATCTTAAACGGCGAAGAGCATGTGAAGGACATTACTTTCCTGACCACATTGGCGGGTTATTTCCACTGGCAGCTGAGCGGTGAAAAACTCATGGGAGTCGGTGAAGCCAGTGGTATGTTCCCCATTGATTCTGAAACCTGTGATTATGATGCCCACATGCTGGAGCAGTTTGGAGACCTTGTAGGAGATACTTTCCCCTGGAAGTTAAAGGAGATCCTTCCTGAGATCCGTGTTGCCGGAGACATCGCCGGATATCTGACCGAGGACGGTGCAAAACTTCTGGATATCAGCGGAGACTTGCAGCCCGGTATTCCCATGGCACCCTGCGAGGGAGACGGCGGTACCGGTATGACGGCTACGAATTCTGTTCGCATGGGCACCGGTAATGTGTCTGCAGGCACCTCCGACTTTGCTATGGTCGTTGTGGAAAAGCCTCTGGGCCACAGACGAGAGATCAACATGGTCACCACGCCTTCCGGTAAACCGGTAGCCATGGTGCATTGCACAAACTGTACTTCGGATATCAATGCCTGGGTGGGAATGTTTGGAGAGTTTGCTGCTTCTATGGGAATAGAGATCGATAAAGGCACCCTGTTCACCTCTTTGTTTAACAAAGCACTGGAAGGTGATACCGACTGCGGTGGCCTTCTGAGCTATAACTACTATTCCGGAGAAGGCGTCACGAAGATGGATGCCGGACGCCCGGTATTTTTAAGAACCCCGGATGCTTCCTTTACTCTGGCAAACTTTATGCGTACTCATCTGTATTCCGCACTGTCCACGCTGAAGATCGGCATGGATATCCTGACAAAGGAAGAAAAGGTCCATATCGATAGGATCTATGGACATGGCGGATTCTTCAAGACTCCCGGTGTTGGACAGAGAGTCTTGTCCGCAGCTGTTGGGGCGCAGGTATCGGTTATGGAAACAGCAGGAGAAGGCGGCCCCTACGGTATGGCTCTGCTTGCCTCCTATCTGATCCATAAAGGTGAAGGGGAGACGCTGGAAGACTATCTGGACCAGAAGGTCTTTGCATCAGCCAAGTCTGTCAGTCTGATGGCAGATCCCGAGGATATTGCGGGATTCAATGCATTTCAGGAACGCTATGTCAAGGCATTTGACGTAGAGCGCGCAGCCGTAAACAATCTGTAAGAACGATGATTCAACAATACAAATCTTATTAAAAGAGGAATCGGATCATGTTAGAAGAGTTAAAGAAACTTGTCTGTGAAGCAAATCTTGAGCTTCCTGGATATGGACTGGTCACTTTCACATGGGGCAATGTTTCCGGAATCGATCGAGAAACCGGATTGGTTGTTATTAAGCCCTCCGGAGTTCCATACAAGGGAATGATCCCTGAGGATATGGTCGTGGTAGATCTGGAGGGAAAAGTCGTTGAAGGAAAGTGGAAACCTTCCAGTGACACACCTACCCATGTGGAACTGTACAAAGCTTTCCCCGAGTGCGGAGGCATTGTGCATACCCATTCCCGGTGGGCAACCTCCTTTGCGCAGGCAGGAAAAGATATCCTTGCTATGGGCACGACTCATGGAGATTATTTCTACGGAGACATTCCCTGTACTCGTCTGATGACCGGAGCAGAGATCAAAGGAGAATACGAAAAAGAGACAGGCAAGGTCATTATCGAGACCTTTGAGAACCGTAATATTGATCCGGCTATGGTACCCGGTGTGTTGGTCCAGAGTCATGGCCCCTTTGCATGGGGGAAGGATCCTATGGAAGCAGTCCACAATGCAGTAGTCATGGAAGAAGTCGCTTTCATGGACTTACACGCCATGATGCTGGATCCCGAAAAGGGAAGAATGCAGCAGACGCTGCTGGATAAGCATTATCTGAGAAAACACGGAGTAAACGCCTATTACGGCAACGGGCCCCTTTAATCGCCATGGATGGCGGATTGCCTGAGGGCCCGTACGAGTTGCAGCGAGCTGCAACTCCGAAGTTTACAGGGATAATAAGGGAGCCCCTTTAATCGCCATGAATGGCGGATTGCCTGAGGGCCCGTACGAATTGCAGCAGAGCTGCAATTCCGAGATGTATCGGACAATAACATTTCTGTGATAAAGGTATTTATTATGAAGATACTGAATTTTGGTTCATTGAATATTGATACGACATTGACAGTGGAACACATTGTGCGTCCCGGTGAGACGATTGCTGCGTCTTCACTGGAAACCTTTCCCGGCGGAAAAGGGATGAACCAGTCCATTGCCATGGGACGTGCTCTTGGAAAGAAAGATACGCTGCAGGTGTATCATGCCGGCTGTATTGGAGAAGATGGGGAGTTTCTGAGAAAAATGCTGGAAGAGGCAGATGTGGATACTACCTATCTGAAGACGGTGGACACTAAGACCGGATGCGCTCTGATCCAGGTAGAAGAGAGTGGCGAAAACTGTATTGTTGTTTCCGCAGGAGCGAACCATTGTATTACTCAGGACATGGTCGATGAAGTCATGGGACATTTCGGAGAAGGGGATCTGCTGGTTCTGCAGAACGAGATCAGTTCTCTGGAATATATCTTAAGCAAGGGTAAGGAAAAGGGAATGCTGGTCCTTCTGAATCCCTCACCACTGGATGAAAGAATTCGAAGTGTCAGTCTTCGAAAGATCGATTTTCTGATGGTCAATGAACAGGAAGCCCAGGAGATGCTGGGTATCAATGCACCCGGTGATGTGGGAATGATCCTGAATATGATCGCACCCCAGCTGAACCTGATCATGACCAGAGGAGCGAAGGGAAGCGTGTACCTGAACCGGGCAGGCAGTCTGGAGCAGAGAGCCTTTTCTGTGGGGCAGCCAGTGGATACGACCGGCGCCGGTGATACCTTCACGGGTTACTTTATTGCCGGTCTCGCGGAAGCTTTTGTTTCGGAAGATATGATGACCATGACAGAGGCGATCGCCAAAGCGATGGAGCTGGGTGCAGCAGCATCCGGAATAGCGGTGACGGAGATGGGGGCAGCGGCATCGATCCCTCTTCGAAGTACGGTCGATATGCTGATCAAAGAGACAAAAGAGAAAGCAGAAACATTAGGAATGGCCGGTTCTGATCATAGATTCTTATCTTATGAGGAAAGAAATTCTACAAAAGAGATCGTACGGGCTGCCATTGAAAAAGTGAAGAGATCTAAGGCGAATGGCAATGGAGACAATTGCGGAGGCAATTAAGGCAAAATGGAAAAGAAGATCAAAGGGATTCGGGATTTCGGATATTCTATCGGCGAGCTGCCGATGGGAGAAAGAAACGCCATTACGGATATTCCGGGTGTGTCGGTAGGACAGGAGACCTTCCATTCCGATACGCATCATACCGGTGTTACGGTGATCCTTCCCGCAGAGGATAATGTATATCTCAGCAAAGTGACCGGTGCTTCTTACGTGTTGAATGGCTTCGGAAAGACAGCCGGACTGGTACAGGTAGACGAGCTGGGAACGATCGAAACTCCCATTGCCCTGACCAACACATTAAATGTGGGTAAGGTACTGGATGCCTTGGTGGAATATACCATTCAGACCTGCGAAAAAGAAGGCGAGAAGGTGACCACGGTCAATCCTGTAGTGGGAGAGACAAACGACAGCCAGATCAATGATATCCGGGAAAGAGTCGTGGATGAAGCCATGGTGCTTTCCGCCATTAATAAGGCTGGAAAAGAAGTGGAGCAGGGATGTGTCGGTGCCGGAGCAGGAACAACCTGTTTTGGATTAAAAGGAGGCATCGGAACTTCCTCTCGACTGGTGAAGATCGGAAAAGAGACTTTTACGATCGGAGCCCTGGTACAGAGCAATTTTGGAGCGACCAGAAATCTTCGGATCAATGGAGAACCCATTGGCGTGGAGATCGCTAAGAAGATCAAAGAAGCGGAAAATGATAAGGGCTCTATTATGATGGTCATCGGTACCGATGCGCCTGTTTCCGACAGACAGCTTAAACGTATGCTCAAGAGAGCAGCGGTTGGCCTTGCCAGGACCGGTTCCTTCATGGGACATGGCAGCGGCGATGTCATGATCGGATTCTCCAACGGTAATCGGTTTGCTGAGAATCCAAAGGAGAAGATCCAGACGATCCGCCAGATACAGGAAGGACAGATGGACCGGTTGTTTACGGGCGTCGCGGAAGCGGTGGAAGAAGCGATCCTGAATTCCATTGCCTGTGCACACAGTGAGAAAGCGTTGGATGGAAGAATATTCCATGCATTGTCTGAGTTTCTTTGACCGATAGACCGATTACATTGAAAATATGTTTCTAATCCTTTCTGGGGATGCATTATCAATGAAAAAAGTCTATAATGGATGAATGTTACATCTGTATCGATAGAAAAAGAATTATTCGATATATTATTATTGAAGGAGAAGGTTAATGAAAGGAAAGAAAAAGACCATCTTTCTTCTGGTTCTGGGAGCGATATTGATCGCTCTGTTTGTGGGCAGTCTGCTCAGTGGATCGGGAGGAAAGACGGAAACGATCCAGGAGGCTATGAAGGATGCGGTGCTCCACGAAGAGAATCGCATGAGCTTCTTTGGATTGGCGGTCAACCCGGCCATTATCTCAGCTTATCTGGTCAGTGGATTCCTGCTTTTGGCAGCGATCCTGATCCGTATCTTTGCGGTGCCTCGCTTTAAAGAGGTCCCCGGAAGATTCCAGATGCTGCTGGAAAGCTGGGTCAGTGTCTTTACAGACATGGCTAAGAGCAACAGCCCCCATCGCAATCAGGTGTTAGGCGGCTATCTGTTCTTTGCAGGAAGTTTCATTTTTGTCAGCACCCTGTTCGAGTTGTTTGGCATTCAGTGGATCACCACGGAAGGACATTCTATTTCACTCTCAGCGCCCTTATCAGATATCAACGGAGCCATCGGAATGGGTGTTTTCTCGTTTGGCTTTCTGCTGGTGAGCGGAGGGATTACCCGGGGATTTAAGGGTATCGGAGCAGCTTTAAAAGAGTTCTCGCTGCCCATATCCATGAGCTTCCGATTGTTCGGTGCGTTGCTCAGCGGCCTTTTGGTCACAGAACTGGTTTACTACACCATTTCCTTAAGCTTCGTGCTTCCGGTAGTGGTCGGTGTACTGTTTACTCTGCTGCATGCATTGATCCAGACGTATGTCCTGATCATGCTGGTCTCCACCTTCTACGGAGAGATCGCAGGGGAAGAATGAGAATCAAGAAAATAATATTTCCGGTATCGGATCGATAAGCGAGCCGGAAGAAAGAAGAGGAAAATCAAATGAAAAACACAAAGAAAATGCTTACCGCTCTGATGATGGTCGTTGTGATCACTGCATTGTTTGCCATCCCTGCTCTGGCAGATGAAGGTGCCGCTGTGGCTGCAGCCAGTGAGACCGCTGCGAAAGCTTATGGCGCAGGCATTGCCATCGCCCTGTCTGCTGCAGCCGGTGCTATCGCTATGGGTATTTCCATTGGTAAGAGTGTCGAGGGTATCTCCCGTCAGCCTGAGGCAGCCGGTGAGATCCGTTCTGCCATGATGCTTGGTCTGGTCTTCATCGAGACCGCTATCATCTATGCGCTGATCGTTGCCATCCTGCTGGTATTCGTCCTGTAAGAAATTCGTTAATAAGGAGGCACTTACATGCCGCTGAATATTGATCTGCAGCAGATCCTGCTGCATATGTTTAACTCTGTCCTTCTGTTTGGAGGACTGTACTTCATCCTTTACAAGCCGATCCGCAGCTTTATGGAGAAACGTCTGGAAAGCTACGATCAGATGAAAAAGGAAGCGGAAGACATCCGTAAAGAAGCAGAAGAGATGAAGTCGGACTACCAGAAACATCTGGATGAGGTCCGTTCTGAGATCGATGCCATGAGACGAGAGGCAAACGAAGAGATCGCAGCCAACCGCCAGCAGGTTAAGCTGGAGGCAGAGGAAGAGGCAAGAGAGATCCTGGAGAAGGCTCATAAGGAAGCCGTTATGGATCGAGAGAAGATGCTTGGTTCCGCAGAGAAGGATATCCGTGCTCTGGCAGAATCTGCAACGGAAAAGCTGGCAAACCAGTCGCTATCTCAGTTGTACGATGCATTTTTGAATCAGGCTGAGGAGGGTGGATTGAAATGAGACCCGATGGATTTTTACGGGCCATTATCCGTTCTCCCAAATCCCCATCCAGAGAGCAGATGGGACGTTTCTGGTCCTTCCTGGATCGCCGGTATGACCAGGACATCGAGCTTCGCTGGGTAGAGGACTATTCTGTTATCGGCGGATTCATTCTGGAAGTGGGCGATGATACCTATGACTGGAGTCTGGAAGGACGCTTAAGACAGCTGCAGAAGAAACTGGATGCGGTGGAGAGCCGTGAGGATGTCGGCATCGTTTCTCTGATGCAGGATCAGGTTAAGGAATGGAGTCCGGAAGCAGAGCCCGAGGAGATCGGATTTGTCGATTTCGTCGGTGATGGTGTAGCCAGAGTCATTTCTCTGGAGACCGCAACCTATGACGAGATCGTTATCTTTGAGTGTGGCCTGAAAGGTATGGTCCAGGGAATCCAGAGAGACCATATCGATTGTATTATTTTTGGTGATGACGAAAAGATCCTTCAGGGAAGCAAGGTTTACAGAACCTTCCGTCAGGCCGGCGTTCCGGTAGGTGAGGGATTCCTGGGCCGAGTTGTCAATGCACTGGGTGAGCCCATCGATGGCAAGGGACCGATCCGTGAGGATGGCTTCCTTCCCATTGAAACACCGGCTCCCGGTATTATCGATCGTCAGGGCGTCAATCAGCCCATGGAGACAGGACTTCTCAGTATCGATTCCATGTTCCCGATCGGCCGTGGTCAGCGTGAATTGATCATCGGAGACCGACAGACCGGAAAGACGACCATTGCGCTGGATACCATTATCAACCAGAAGGGTAAGGATGTCATCTGCATCTATGTAGCGATCGGACAGAAGAACTCTTCGGTGGCACAGATCGTTGGATCTTTGCAGAGTAGAGGCGCTCTGTCTTATACCATCATTGTCAATGCATCAGCCAGTGACAGTGTACCGCTTCAGTATATTGCCCCCTATTCCGGTACCAGTCTGGGTGAGTATTTCATGCGCCAGGGTAAGGATGTCCTGATCGTGTATGATGATCTTTCTAAGCATGCAGTCGCTTATCGTACCATGAGCCTTCTTCTGGGAAGAAGCCCGGGACGAGAGGCATATCCCGGTGATGTCTTCTATCTGCATTCCCGTTTGCTGGAGCGTTCTGCTCACCTTAGTGATGAACTGGGCGGCGGTTCCATGACGGCACTGCCCATTGTGGAGACCCAGGCGGGAGATGTATCGGCATATATCCCTACAAATATTATTTCTATTACGGATGGTCAGATCTTCCTGGAGAGCAATCTGTTCTTCGAAGGTCAGCGCCCTGCAGTCAATGTGGGTCTGTCCGTTTCCCGTGTAGGTCGTGCAGCCCAGACCTCTGCCATGAAAAAGGCAGCCGGATCCATCAAGCTGGCATTGTCTCAGTATCGTGAGATGGAAGTCTTCACCCAGTTCTCCTCTGATCTGGATGAAGGGACCAAGAAACAGCTGCAATTCGGACAGAGTCTGATGGGACTCTTAAGACAGAGTCAGCATCATCCTTATTCACAGCATCAACAGGTTATCCTGCTGGTGGCAGGCCTACAGGAATGCTTTGCCGGCATTCCCTTAAAGAAGGTTCGCTATGCGGCAGAGGAACTGCTTGAATATATGGAGCTTTCCCAGCCTAAACTCTGTGCCCATATCGATCAGACAAATGATGTGACAAAAGAGGAGATGGAGACGATCCGTCAGGAAGCAGCCACCTTCTTCGCGCAAAGAGGTAACTGATCATGGCGAATGCACAGGAGATCAAGAATCACATCCGAAGCATTCAGGATACCCAGAAGATCACCAATGCCATGTACCTGATCGCATCCATGAAGATGCGTAAGGCTAAGAGAGAATTGGACCAGAACAGACCCTTTTTTGACGCGGTTTCCACAGAGATCAAACGTGTCCTTCGTTCTGCGGAAAATGTGCACAGCCATTATTTTTCTCCGGAAGAGGGAGATGTAGTAAAGAAGGAGCGCCACGCGCTTCTGGTGGTCAGTGCGGATAAGGGAATGGCAGGTGCCTATAATCAGAATGTCCTTAAGATGGCAGAAGAGGAATTGAAGAACTTCCCGGATACAAGATTGTTTGTCGTCGGCGAATATGGAAGACAGTATTTCAAACGGCACAATATTCCGGTAGAGCAGAATTTCCTCTATACCGCCCAGAATCCGAACATGGATCGCGCCAGAGAGATCTGCAGTGCCTTACTGACGCCCTATGATAAAGGTGAGGTCAGCAAGATCTATATTCTGTATACCGATTACAAAAGCGGTATGGTCATGGAACCGGTGAAAGAGCGACTGCTTCCCTTCCATCGATCTACCTTCCGTTCGGACACGGTGGAAAAGACCATCAAACAGCCCTTTGAGTTTGTGCCCTCCGCACAGGTGGTATTGGATTCTCTGGTTCCCAGTTATGTCAGCAGCTTTATCTACAGCGCACTGGTAGACTCATTCTGTTCTGAACAGGATGCCCGAATGAGTGCAATGCAGACAGCCAACGACAATGCAGTCGAGATGATCGATAACCTGAATACACAGTATAATCAGATCAGGCAGGCAGCCATCACGCAGGAGATT
>JAZUIK010000024.1:0-3935 GCA_045642205.1 Bianqueaceae bacterium | reverse complement strand
ACCCGTCCCGTCAACACCCTGCTCTCCACCTTTGAGCAGCTGCAGGATGGTGCTACCGGTGTCCAGAGATTTAATGAGATCATGAGTATCGATGAAGAGATCGATGCTGCCGAACCGATCCATGTAAATGAACTCGAGGGCAACATCCGCTTTAACGATGTCACCTTCTCCTACGATGTCACCGACGAGAATGGTAATCCCTTAAAACCTGTTATCTCTCATCTGTCCATGAATATCGAAAAGGGCCGTACTGTAGCGCTGGTAGGTCCCTCCGGTGGTGGTAAGACCACTTTGTGCCACCTGATCCCCCGTTTCTATGAGGTCGATTCCGGTACCATCTCCATTGACGGTTTCGATATTACCCAGATGGATCGCACAGACCTTCGCCGCAACATCGGTATGGTCGCTCAGGATGTCTTCCTGTACAACGGAACCATCCGCGAAAACATTGCTTACGGTAATCTGGAAGCGACGGATGAGGAGATCATGGAAGCCGCTAAAAAAGCCAACATCCACGACTATATCCTGACCCTTCCCGATGGCTATAACACCAACGTCGGTGAGCGCGGTGTCAAACTCTCCGGCGGTCAGAAACAGCGTATCTCCATTGCCCGTGTCTTTTTGAAGAATCCTTCCATCCTGATCCTGGATGAGGCTACCAGTGCACTGGATAACGCTACCGAAATGCTGATCCAGGAATCTCTGGAGAAGCTCTCTGCCGGACGCACCTGTCTGGTCGTTGCTCACCGTCTCTCCACCATCAAGAATGCAGACGAGATCATCGTCATCACCAATGAGGGTATCCAGGAGAGAGGCACCCATGAAGAACTCTTACAGGCAAACGGTCTGTATGCCGGCCTGTATCAATATCAATTCCGCAATTAATAACGTGACTATATGAAACATAAGAAACCCTTATCCCCTGCCGCGATCGTCTCTACCGTGCTGGTCGTGATCGCACTGATCGCCGCCACGATCTTTATTACGATCCCTGCTGCTGAGATCCATAGCAACACATCATCCCCCGCCTCTGTTTCCTGGATGTCGGAGATTCCGGATGATCTTTCTCTGTCTGAGATCTCGATTCCCGGAACCCACAATTCCGCTGCGAATTTTGTACGCATGGCGTATTTCACCAAGTGTCAGTGGGATTCTGTCTATTCTCAGCTGCAAGAGGGCTATCGTCTTCTGGATATCCGTCTGGCCATCGATCATGGTCAGCTGATCACAACACATGATGTCTTTCCCTGCCGTACAAGCGTTGATCTGTTCTCTCCTACCCTGACTGCCGAAATGGTCATCGATCAGTGTCTGACCTTCCTGGAAGAGAATCCTACTGAAACCGTTCTGTTTATCGCCAAGAGAGAAACCAATGACGATATTATTAAAGTTCAGTTGCTGCTCGATGAACTGATCCGCTCCCACGAAGATCATTGGCTTTTGACCGATCAGATCCCCACCTTAGGAGAAGCCAGAGGCAAGATCGTTCTTCTGCGCCGCTATAACGATCACGGTGACCTGAAAGAACGTAGTGGTATCCACCTCTATTGGGAAGATCAGGGAGCTCATGGAAGGACAGAAGCAGAGGAAAATGAGAGCGAAATGGGGCGCTTCCTGGTACAGGATCATTATCATCTGAATGTCAGTGACAAGTGGACCGCCTTCACTAACATGCTCCACGCGGAAAAGTCCGATCTTCTCCGTATCAACTATCTTTCTACCACCGGCGAGGCTGCTCAGGGCCACCCCTATTTCTATGCCTATCGCCTGAATTACAAACTGCGTCTGGAAAATCTTACCAATCTGACTCCCCAGTGGATCCTGATGGACTTTGGAACCGAAGCCCTGGCTACCCATATCTTTGCGTCGAATCTTTCGTCTATGTCCGACCTGGCAGCTGCCAGATCCATCGCTGAAAATTTCAACAATCACGAGGGCACCGATGTCCTGCGTATCATACTGGGTTATCTGAAAGAAAACGCGATCCTTCTGTTCATGATCGCAACGCTCTTTTCCATTATTTCTTCCCATCGAATGGTTGGAAATATCAGTGCTACTCCGTTGCTGATCACTTTGGCGGAGGTCTTTTTCCTGACGATCTTTGACTACCTGGAGCTGCAGCTTGCTCAGGGCAACGAACCCAGTATCTGGAGAAATGTCTTCAGTGTTCTGAGCTATACCCTGCGTCCTGCCATTTCCTACAGCCTGATCTTTATGGTGGTGCAGAACAAGAAACTCCACAGGGCAATGCAGATCCTGTTAGCGCTGAATTTCCTTATCCACTTCACCACCTTCTGGTCCGGAATTGCTTTCCGCTATACCGCTGACAACGGTTTTGCCCGTGGTCCTTTAGGCTATACCAGCCATATCGTCAGTTTCATATGCGTTGCCATTATCCTGTATGGTGCTCTTCGCTATGTAGAACGCAAAGATTCCCATAACGAAGTTGTCGTTATCCTCTGTGCTCTGGGCGCTGTAGGTGCGGCCATTTTTGAGACTACCGGTATTCTTGGCCATGTATTAAATATCGTAATCGTTGCGGACTGCGCATTTTACTATATTTACCTGTACCTGCAGTTTTCCACCCACGATTCCACCACCGGTCTATTGAATCGTCAGCGTTTCTTTACGGATTCTCTCCGACATGATGCTATCGTCACAGGTATCATTGCCATCGATATGAATCTTCTGAAAGAGATCAACGATCGTGATGGGCATCAGGCAGGTGATGAGGGACTTGCCTCCATCGGTAAATGTATCATCGATCATTGTGATCGCTCTTCCTTTGCCTATCGAATGGGCGGTGATGAGTTCGTTGTCCTCTGCTTAAATATGGCAGAAGATAAGATCCAGAATATGGTCCAAAGTATCTCCGATGACGTGAAGACCACTGCCTACTCCATCAGCATCGGTTATGCCATGCGTCAGGAAGATGAGGCACTGGATGTTACCCTGAAGTCTGCTGACCAGGCTATGTACATCAATAAGAGTGAATTCTATCGTTCCACCGGTCGCGACAGACGTCGCCGCTGATCGAAGGAGAAAACATCATGCAACTTCTTCACTATGTCGTTGGTCCCATTCAGACCAATTGCTATCTTTTAGTCAACGAAACTACCTCTCAGGCATTGATCGTAGATCCGGGCGCCTCCGGAAAAGCACTTGCTGAAGCCATTCAAAAGGATGGATTTCATCTCGAAGCCGTTTTGCTTACCCATGGGCACTTTGATCATGCAGGTGGTGTCAAGGAACTCATCTCTTCCTTTGAGTATCCTATCCCTGTCTATGCACTGGATGAAGAAAAGGTTACCTTACAAGACCCCCAGTTGAATGCCGGTCTGATGATGGGCCTTAGGGAATCTTACGAGGCAGACCATTTTCTTACTGATGGAGATCAAGTCACTTTAGCCGACTTTCCCCTTCAGGTTCTTGCCACGCCCGGTCATACCGTTGGAGGATGCTGTTATTATCTTCCCAAGGAGCATCTGGTCTTTACCGGTGATTCCCTGTTCGCCGGCTCCATCGGTCGAACTGACTTCCCCCTGGGTTCCCAGGAGGATCTGATCGCTTCCATCCGCGAAAAACTGCTCCCTCTGCCTGATGAGACCATGGTCCTGCCGGGGCATGGAGGAACCAGCACCATCGGAAAAGAGAAACTGCAGAATCCTTATCTTTGATCCTCTGTTTGATAATTTATAAACCAAAGAAGGCCCCATAGGCTTCTTTGCGAACAATCCGCAGCCTTCGGCGAGGACGTGAGCAAAGATCCTATGGGACCTTCTATTTAGTTAGAATTAGATTTCAAAAGATCATCAGATCTTCATGGCAACATCCCAGGCTCTCCAGATAACAGTTCTGAGATTGCCAACGGCATTACAGTCACCGACCAGATGGACCTTGGCGCCTTTGACGCTCTTAGGATCGGTCAGAGGTGC
>JAZUIK010000023.1:0-37752 GCA_045642205.1 Bianqueaceae bacterium | reverse complement strand
GTGGAAGCATGGCAGTCTTCCATACGGAGGGCGTGAATCCCTATAAGCTCTGCCTGAAGAGATCGGTGGGTATGATGGCCTCCGTTACGGGCAATGTGAAGAATACTTATAAGGCAAAGCGAGCACCCCAGACCAGAATGTGGGTCTTTGGTACCTTCGAGACACAGCTGAAAAAAGCAGCAGAGTATAAGGAAGAAGAGGGAAAGACTCCGGATAGCAAGATGGTAGCCTTAAAGAAGGTCATCGTCGGAGAGATGCCTCTGTTTGTTTCCTGTGACAGTGCTCTATCAGCAGAGAGAGTCCATGAGATCGTCAAGAATTATCCTGCATTGAAGCTGGTACTGGTCAACGGATTTGATCTGAAGGCTTCCATGGACTGGATCGTTGAAGAGAAGATCCCTGTCCTTGCAAGAACGGCTGAAGCAGTTATGGATGCCGATGCCATGAAACTGGATCTGAAAGAGATCGTTAAGATCGTGGAAAAGGGCGGTGTTGCAGCCATGAGCGGCGGCTATACCAACTCCATGGGGGCCAGAGAGGCTATGCTCTGGAACGGTACCGAACTGATGCGCCTGATGCATGATTCATCTAAGGTCCTTCCCATGCTGACCAGCATCCCGGCAAAGATCCTGGGTGTGGATGACCAGGTGGGATCACTGCAGGTTGGAAAGAGAGCCGACATGGTCATCTGGTCTGCTGATCCTTTGAAGAAGTGGAATGCGGAAGTCATCCGTACCTATCAGGATGGAGAAGTAGTCTACAGAAAGGGGGATCCCATCAAATGTATGTAATCAAAAACGGAACCCTGTATACCATGAATTATTCAAAGGAGAATCCTTCCGGCGTTGTGAAGGCAGATCTCCTTTTGAAAGATGGAAAGATCGCGGCGATCGGAGAGGACCTTGGCAGAGCTTATCCTGAAGCAGAGATCATCGATGCGGAAGGTAAGTGCATCACTCCCGGCTTTGTGGATGCTCACTCCCATGTGGGAGGATTTCCCACCTCCGGTGATCAGGATCTGAACGAGATGACCAACCCTGTGACAGCAGAACTGGATGCCTATTATGGTATCAATCCCCAGGATGCTTCCTTCAAGGATTGTCTCCGTCAGGGAATCACCACTTCCTGTCTGGTACCCGGTAGTGCCAACGTCGTTTGCGGATGGGGTGTGATCATGAAATCGGCAGGTGAGGATCGCATCGTTCAAAGAGGTGCTGTCTTAAAGGCTGCCATGGGTATCAATCCCAAGGGATGCTACAGCGGAAAGGGAATGTCTCCCATGACCCGTATGGCCATCGCCAACACCTTGAAGACTTATCTTCGAAACGTTAAGGAATATATGCGTAAGAAGGAAGAGGCTAAGGAAGATGCTTCCAAGATGCCGGCTTTCGACATGGCCATGGAGCATGGCATTCCGGTCATCGAAAAGAAGATCCCCTTAAAGGTCCACTCCTACATGCAGGACATGATGCAGCTTCTGGAGATCGCGAAGGAAGAGGATATCATGATCACCCTGGATCATGCACTGGGCGCCAGTGATTTTGTAGAAGAATTGAAAGATCCTCATGTACAGGGTGTCATCTACGGACCCACCAGTGAGCCTTTGTTCGGCGGTGAAGGCGGAAAGCTGGATTATGATTGCTGCCGCAAACTGGATGATGCCGGTGTCAATATCTGCGTCATGACCGATGGCCCTGTTTCCCCTGTCAACATGCTGATCTATGAAGCCGGAGAAGCAGTCCGCCGCGGTATGGATAGCGTAAAAGCACTGGGACTTCTGACCGTCAATCCCGCAAAGATCCTGAACCAGGCCGATCGCGTCGGTTCCTTAAAGGAAGGGTTGGATGGCGATATCCTGATCTGGAATGGTATGCCTACCGAAGATACCGATGCCGTACTGGAGAAGGTATTCATCGACGGCAATATCGTTTGGAATACGAATAACTGATAGAAAAAACCACCTTTGGGTTCCTTCGCGACTACCATGCCGCTCAGAAAGACCAAAGGTGGTTTTTTGCATACAGGGGTTTGTGAGTCTGATCGATCTTCCAACAAATCAAAATACCCATTCATAGCATTGCACACAGCTGCACCGCTATGAATGGGTATTTTGATTGGTGAAATGTTGAGATTATTCAGCTTCCGGAGCCGTCAAAGGAGCACCGCACATGATGCAGAAGCGAGCCCCTGTCTCATGCTCCTTGCCGCACTTGGGGCACAGGACCTTACCTTGAGAGGCAGCGATCTGCTTCTTCAGATCCGTGACCTTCTCTCTGGAAGCGTCAATGGAGGCAAAGAGAAAGACGTCTTCTTCCGGAGGGGTCACTCCCTGGAAGCGGAGACGGGAATAATACTGTCTGCCAAGGTTGGTGAACAGTTCTTCCTGTTTTTCCTCTTCTGCGTCGATCTCGCGATTCCACTTGGCATTATCGGCCATGGTGCGGGACTGATTGGCGATATCCTGTGAAAAAGCGGAAAACTTCTTTCCAAGATCGTTAAAGATGGGCATAGTGAACCTCCTTAGTCAGTGGGATTCGCACTGTAGAGATAGATGTACCAGTAGTCGCCGCCTTCTTCCTCGTAGTAGTTGGTGGTCTTCAGCGTGGATAGATGATCTTCACTGAGGGGAAGGACCTGCAGGGTAACCACATTTCCCTCTCTGGCGGGCTGATAGCCATCGTGATCATAGAAGGAAAGGAGCTCCTCCTTGGAGAGAGCCGACTGGAGGATCAGGCAGGCATAGGACTCGGTATGACCGGAAACCTTGTTGGTGCCGGTGGTAACGTTGGCAACGCGGGAACTTTCCGGAACGGCATGTTCAGTCAGCTGAGAGGTAAATGCATTGAGCTTCGCCGTCTGCCTGTTGCCGATCAGGGTTCCGATGATGCAACAGATAATGATGAAGATAATGGAAAACAGGCCGTAATAATAACGCCTGTTTTCCTTGAATTCCTTGATTAAGTTCATGAAATAGGGCCTTAGGATCAGATACGGGCAACGCCGGTCTCGCGGGCAGCCTTGGCAACAGCCTCAGCAACAGCGGAAACGACGCGCTTGTCAAAGGGAGCGGGAATGATGTACTCAGCATTCAGCTCTTCGTCGGTGATCAGAGAAGTGATGGCATCGGATGCAGCCAGCTTCATTGCTTCGTTGATCTCAGAAGCACGGGCATCCAGAGCACCGCGGAAGATTCCGGGGAATGCAAGAACATTGTTCAGCTGGTTGGGAAGATCGCTGCGGCCGGTAGCGACAACGAAAGCGCCGGCTTCTTTAGCCAGAGCGGGATCGATCTCGGGAACGGGGTTAGCGCAGGCGAAGATGATGGGATCCTTCTTCATGGTCTGGACCATTTCCTTAGAAAGGACATTGGGAGCAGAAACACCGATGAAGATGTCGGCATCCTTGATAACGTCTGCCAGAGTACCCTGGGTCATGCGGCGGTTGGTGCGCTTAGCGATCTCTGCCTGAGCAGGGTTCATCTCGGGATTGCCCTCATACAGAGCGCCGAAACGATCGACCATGGTCACGTCGGTGAAACCGTAGTTAAGGAGCAGAGTACCGATAGCCATACCTGCGGAACCTGCACCATTGATAACGATCTTAGCATCCTTGCCGCGGCCGGTCAGACGGCAGGCATTACGGATACCGGAAAGCATAACGATGGCGGTACCATGCTGGTCATCGTGGAATACGGGAATGTCGCAGATCTCCTTCAGCTTGCGCTCGATCTCGAAGCAGCGGGGAGCAGCGATATCTTCCAGGTTGACACCACCGAAGGATCCGGAGATCAGATAGATGGTGCGAACGATCTCATCCACGTCCTTGCTCTTGATGCAAAGGGGATAAGCGTCGATGTTGGCGAATTCCTTGAACAGGACACACTTGCCTTCCATAACAGGCATACCTGCTTCGGGACCGATATCGCCAAGACCAAGAACGGCGGTACCATCGGTAACGACCAGACAGCTGTTGGCACGGTTGGTATATACATAGGAGTTGTTGACATCCTTCTGGATCTCCAGACAGGGAGCAGCAACACCGGGAGTGTATGCGGTAGAAAGTTCATCACGATTGGTTACGGGAACGCGGGACTTGACCTCCAGCTTTCCGTGAAGCTCAGAATGCATCTTCAGAGCGAGTTCGCTATAATTAGGCATGATCATTTCTCCTTTGATTCTTTCCGGCAACGCCGGGACACTGCCATCTATTGTATCACATTTTTGCAGGAATGTATTGTATATTTGCAAAAAGACGGGAAAGAATCTGTAAAAATGCAGGAAAAATTTCATTCCGGCGGGGTTGACACGAAAGAGATTATGCAATATAATAACCCTTGCGTTTTGCGAATGACGAATCTCGTGAAAAGCATAAACGGCTTATGGAGAGGTGTCCGAGTGGCTTAAGGAGCTGGCCTCGAAATCCAGTGTCTCCGTAAGGAGCCGTGGGTTCAAATCCCACCCTTTCCGTTTATACAATTGAATACCTGCTTTATTGTAGGACACATGGAGATGTACCCAAGTGGCTGAAGGGGCTCCCCTGGAAAGGGAGTAGGTCGTTAATAGCGGCGCAAGAGTTCAAATCTCTTCATCTCCGCTCATGAAATACCGGAAACTGATGTTTCCGGTATTTTTGCGTTTCGCAACAGTTTTACCGTTTTTGGCTGATGGACTGGTGAAAATAGACAAAATTAAATCGTGCTTTTTCCTTTTAAACAGAGGTAAATCGTGATAAGATGGTAATCAGTACCAAGAAAGAAGGGACTTTACTATGAAAAGCCTTTTTCAGGCTCTTAATGAGTCAAAGATATTCAAGAATCTGACCAAGCAGGAATTTGCATGGGTGCTGTATGACGTAGGTAATTCCGCCTTCACCATGCTGGCATGTTCTCTGATCCCCATCTGGTTTAAGAATCTGGCCATCGGAACCAATCCCGGACAGATCACTTCCGATCAGGCAACCGCATATTTCTCCATTGCGATCGCAGTAGTCACCATCATCGTTGCTCTTATCGGACCGATCTGCGGCGCCATTGCAGACCATAAGGATACGAAGAAGATCATCTTCTCTACCTCTGTGGCACTGGGTGTTATCGGATGTGTCATCAATGGATTTGCTGCTAACTGGGTATTGTTCATTGTGATCTATGTCATCACAAAGATCTGCTACAGTGCTTCCCTGACCTTCTACGATTCCATGCTGAACGATGTCACCACGGAAGAGAGAATGGACGAGGTTTCCTCCTATGGTTATGCATGGGGTTACATCGGAAGCTGTATTCCTTTCCTGATCGCCCTGATCGCTTACGTACTTGGCCCTGATATGGTCGGCATCCTCTCCGAGGGTGTTTCCAAGTTCATCGGCTTCTTCGTGACCGCTCTGTGGTGGGCACTGGTAACCCTTCCCCTTCTTAAGAACTACCAGCAGAAGAACTATGTAGAGAGCGAAAAGAACGCCATCGGCAAGGCCTTTGGTAAGATCTTCGGAACCTTGAAGAGCATTGCCGTCGATAATAAGAAGGTCCTGTTCTTCCTTATCGCTTTCTTCCTTTATATTGACGGTGTCGGAACCATCATTGACAACTGTATCAACATCGGTACCGATCTGAATCTGGATACCGTCGGACAGGTCGTCTTCCTTCTGGCAACGCAGGTTGTTGCCTTCGGCGGATCTCTGATCTTCGCTAAGCTGTCCAACAAGTATGATACCGTTACTTTGATCCTGGTGTGCATCGTCGGTTACTTCGCAGTCTGTCTGTATGCACTGACCCTGAGAACTCTGCTGCACTTCGGTATCCTTGCTTTTGGTGTCGGATGCTTTCAGGGATCCATCCAGTCTCTGTCCAGATCCTACTATTCCAAGATCATTCCTGCCGAGAACTCCGGAGAGTATTTCGGTATCTATGATATCTTTGCGAAGGGTGCATCCTTCCTTGGTTCCGCTGTTATCGCTGTCGTAAAGCTGGCAGGCGGTACCATCAATGTAGCTGTTGCCTGCCTGGCCATCTTCTTTGCTCTGGGATTTGTCTTCCTGAAGCTGGCAGACAAGCAGAAGGTACTTCGTTAAGCAAAAGATATCCAATATAAAATAATAAAAACGAGAATGGCGGCTGTAAGGCCGCCGTTTCGTTAGAGGTGCAATATGGCAATCAAGATTCAAAGGTATAAGCATGACATGGAGGTCTCCTATACGCTGGGTGCGACTTTGACGTATGAGCTTCTCAAGTGTCAGCCTGAGAGAGTAAATAGAGTCTTTATCTCTTCCTCCAGCAGAGATGAAGGCGGGATCCACGAGATCCTGGAGACCTGCCGCAAAAAGCATATCGAGATCGTAGAGAGTGACAAAGCATTCAATATCCTTTCTCCCAAGGGAAACTGTTTTGTCATCGCCGAATTCAAAAAGACGAAGGACAGACTCCAGAAGGGAAATCATCTTCTCCTGGTCAATCCCTCAGATGCCGGCAATCTGGGTACCATTGTCAGAACGGCCACCGGTTTTGGTCTGACAAAGATCGCCATTGTCCGTCAGGCAGTGGATTTCTATGATCCCAGAGTGATCCGTGCCACCATGGGAGCTGCGTTCCATGTACAGGTCGAGTATTTTGATACTATCGAGGATTACAAAAAGCGTTTCCCCGAAAATCATCTTTATGCCTTCATGCTCCAGGCAAGCCGTCCTTTGCCTGAGGTCGTTGCTCAAAAAGAAGAGCCTTTCTCTCTTGTCTTTGGCAACGAGGCAACCGGACTGCCGGATCGGTATGCAGAGTTTTGCAGTGCCGTCATCATCAAGCATTCCAAGGATATCGATTCCTTGAACCTGCCCATGGCCGCAGGCATTGCCATGTATGAGTTCACAAAGGATCGTTGGAACGAGACCGAATAACAAAGATCGGGTAAAGAAGAGTCATGAGTGAAAAAAAGATATGGGCAGTCATTCCCTCCGCCGGCTCCGGAAGCCGGATGGGAAAGGCTGTCCACAAGCAGTTTATAGAGCTAAGGGGAAAGGCGATCCTTGTCTGGACCCTGGCGATCTTCCAGAAAATGACCGAAGTGGAAGGCATCGTGCTGATCTCATCGGAAGAAGATCGCCCTCAGTGTGAAGAACTCATCAGGACCTATCATCTGGATAAGGTCAAGGATGTTGTTTTGGGAGGGGCCACCAGACAGGCATCGGTTCGCAATGGTCTTCGGGCAGTTCCGAAGGAGTGCGATATCGTCCTGATCCATGACGGAGCCAGACCCTTTGTCAGAAAAGAGGAGATCCTCTCTACTATCCGGGCGGCTGAGGACTTTGGGGGAGCGCTGCTGGCGGTTCCTGTCAAAGATACCATCAAGATCGCCGGGGATGACGGTACGGTGGAGGATACGCCCATCAGAAGTCGTCTTTGGGCAGCCCAGACGCCTCAGACCTTCCTGCTCAGTGAGATCTTATCCGCTCATGAGAAGGCTCTGGCTATGGGAGACGAGAGTTGTACCGATGACAGCCAGATCATGGAAAAATATGGAAACCGAAGGGTGAAGATCGTAGAAGGATCTTACACTAACATCAAACTGACAACGCCGGAAGATCTGAATCTGGCAGAGGAGATATTGAATGAGCGTGAAACTGTATGATACTGATTCCCACATCCGCGTTTTCGATGCGGTCGTAACAGCCTGTGAGGTCGACGAGAAGAGAGGTCTGTACGCGGTCGAGATGGACCAGACAGCCTTCTTTGCCGAAGGCGGCGGACAGAAATGCGATAAAGGTACCTTAAAGCAGGGAGACCTTTGTCAGGAGGTACTGGATGTCCAGGAAAAGGACGAGCATATCCGTCACTATGTAAAGGAACCTGTAACGGTGGGAGAGACGATCCACGGTGAACTGGACTGGGAGTATCGTTTCGGCAATATGCAGCAGCATAGCGGTGAGCATATCCTTTCCGGTATCATGTATGCCAGAAAAGGCTACCACAATGTGGGCTTTCATCTGGGTGATGATGTGACGACGCTGGATTTTGACGGCCCCATGACCAGAGAAGAGGTCCTGCAGTTGGAGAAGGATGGCAATGACATCGTTTACCGCAATCTCCCCATTACGGTGTTCTACCCCGATGCGGAGACCTTAAAGCAGATGGATTACCGCAGCAAGAAGGAGCTGAGCGGTGCCGTTCGAATCGTCAAGGTGGGAACGCTGGAGGAGAAGGTAGATCTGTGTGCCTGCTGTGCTCCCCATGTCATGCAGACCGGTGAAGTCGGTATGATCAAGATCATCCGTGCGGAAAACTATAAAGGTGGAATCCGTCTGACCATCGTCTGCGGAATGAGAGCCCTAAGAGATTATTCCCAGAAGCATGATCTGCTTACCCAGATGGCAGGAGATCTTTCCACTTCCATCGACCATGTCAAGGCTTCCGTTGAAAAGCTGAGGCAGGAGCTTTCTGATGCCAATGGTAAAAATGTCAGACTGAACCAGTTGTTGAATGAGTATCGTCTCACAGAACTCAAGACTAAAGCCTCATCTCAAAGATCTCTTTGCATCGTGGAAGAGGAAGGGGCGGATCAGACAGCGGTCCGGAATCTTTTGAACGCCCTGGCTCCCTGCTTTGAAGGAAGAGTATCCGTACTGATCCCTAAGGGAGAGGATAACTGGTTCTTTATGGCAGCTTCCGAGAAGGAAGACATGAAGCAGCTGGCAAATAAGATGCGCCAGGAACTGGGATCCAAAGGCGGTGGAAATAACCGCATGATCCAGGGAACCGTTAGTGGAATGACTGAAAAGTTGCATATTTGGTTGGAAAATGCAGAAATCTGAGATAAAAAGACTCTGTTAACAGAATAATTGCTTTAAAAAGCCCTGATCGATGTAAAAAATCGATCGGGGCTCTCATTTTGTTTTTAAAAAGTATTTAATAATACAAAAATTTAATTGGATACGATCGATCAAGTACATGTTTTATCAGGGGCTTGTGAGCCGAAATAGGGCGAAAAATGTGGATTTTTTCGTCAAAATGCTTTAAATGAAAGAAAAACTGCAAGAAATTTGTGAAACTCCTTGACTTTTAATAAGTCGGTGTGTTATTTTGTACAAGCACTTTATGATATGACAGTTTTCGGAGACGATTTTAACATCCCTTCCAGCGTCATGTTCTTTCAAGTGACGATTATTTGTTGAAAAACAGGAGGACCTATTCATGAATCAGGGTACGGTTAAGTGGTTTAACCCGGAGAAGGGCTATGGCTTTATCGCAGACGCAAATGGTGGAGATGACATTTTTGTACATTTCTCTGCAATCCAGGTTGAGGGCTTCAAGACTCTGAACGAGGGACAGAAGGTCGAGTACGAAGTAGAAGACGACCCCAAGAACCCCGCGAAGAAGCGTGCAGCTAACGTTACCATCGTTGGTTGATCATTGGAACACAGACCATAAATTCCATAATCAAATAAAACAGATAACGGTGGTATTTTTCTAAGCCGCCGTTTGAGCAGAAGACCCGTCTTTTCCGAGTGGAGGACGGGTCTTTTGTTTCATTGACGCTCCCCTCTGGGGGTGCTATAATTCAAGAAAATACGGAGTAATCAGGAGGTAAATATCATGGATTACAGTCAGTACATCAATAAGATCGTGAAAGAAGCCAGCATTATCGGACGTACCATCGTCCAGGCAACCAAAGATACAGCAGATAAGGCAAAGGCAAAGATCGATATCACTCGTGCAGAAGCAGAGAGAGATAAGGCATACGCTTCCTTTGGCCGTATTATGTATCAGATCGAAAAGGGAACATTGAATCGCGACGGCAGCATCGTCGAGGCAGCATGCAAGCGCATCGAAGAGCAGGAAGCCATCATCAAGGATCTGAAGGCTCAGGAGACCAATGCTCCCGAAGAGACCGAGAAGGCTGAAGAAGCAGAGACTGCTTGTGAGGCTTGTGAAGCAGCTGCACCGGCAGAGGAGACTGCATGCGAAGAATGCAAGGCAGACGAAACTGCCGAAGAGACCACAGAGGAAGCACCTAAGACGGAAGATGCCGAGTAAGGGATTCTGGGTCTGTCTCTGCAAGGCACATCCTTCCTATCTGGAGATCATTGCAGAGGATGACTATGAAAAATATGAGGAAGTAGAGGGCGGCTACATCAAGCTGCGTTATGCTTCCGATAAAGGCAGAGCCCTGGAGGAAGTGCAGGGGATTCTGCAACGGGCCTATCAGGCAGATCCGGAGGGTAAGAGGATCAAGGAAACGATCCTTTCCCTGTACCCGTGAGGGTACAGGTGGACCCGTGAGGGTACAGGTGGACCCGTGAGGGTACAGGTGGACCCGTGAGGGATACAGGTGTATCCTTTTAGGAGCCTGATCAGGCGATTCTGAAATCTGAGAGAACAGGAGGGATCCATGAGCTTTTTTTTGAGTGTTCTTGCCGTGATCGGAACCGTGCTGAAATGGATTCTTTTTGTGATCCTGGGATTGATCGGCCTGATCTTGCTTTTGGTGATCGTCATTTTGAGTACCCCGATCCGTTATCGGATCAGCGGAGAAAAGTCGGAAGAGACTATGAGCTTTAAGGCCAGGGTCACCTACTTCTTTTCTCTGGTCCGAGTGAATGTCTCTTTTGAAGATAAAAAACTTCGCTATCAGGTGAAAGTAGCCTGGAAAGAGATCGCCGGTTCGGAAAAAGAAAGAGGATCCGATAAGCAGACGGAAGAGTTCACCCATCATGGGGAACTGGAGGTAGAGCCTCTTCAGAAAGCAGCGGAACCGGAGCTGATCGCGACAGAAAAACCTGCTTTGATAGAGGAAGTTGCCAAAGAGGATCCGATCGTGGAGGAGATCTCTAAAGAGATCATAGCGGTGGAAGAGAATGAGCCTGTAAAAACAGAGCCTCACATTGTTGTCTATGAAAAAGAGACTCCGCTTCAAAAGGGTGTCGCCATGATGAAACAGGGCGTCTCCATTATGAAGATGAAGCCGGAGGAAGCTCTGGAGAAGTGGCAGCAGGAAAAGGCGAAAAAGCAGGCGGAACGATCGGAAAAGGAAAAGCAGCGTCTGGAACAAAAAGCGATCAAGGAAAAAGAGAAAGCTTTAAAACAGGCTGAAAAGGACGCAAAGCGAAAGCAGAAGGCGGAAGAAAAGGCCAGAAAACTTGAAGAGCAGCAGAAGACAAAGGATGCGAAAACTGCAGAAGCAAAGCCGAAGGAGACTCTGACAGAAAAGATCGATCATCTGATCGACAAACTGTTTGATCTTCTGGATAGCCTTTGGGACCTGATCGATACGATTCTGGATGCACCGGATAAGATCGAAGAGACCTTCGATGAGAAGGTAGCGCCCAAGCTAAAGCAGGTGGAAAAATACAAGAGGCTGTATGATAAGTATCCCAGAAAGAAGGAGACCATCCAGGTATTCCTGAAACTGATCCAAAGAGTCTTAAGACCTCTGGTACCGAAACGCTATGAAGCATACGTGCATTTCGGAACGGGAGATCCCTATATGACAGCCAGGATCCTGGGAGGATATTACAGCGTAGCCCCCATGCTGCTGACGAAACAAAACCGCAGACAGCATCTGGAGGTCTCCACCGACATGATGGAGAAGGTACTTTTGTTCGATGCGAATACAAAGGGACATTTTTCTATCAATACGGTGTTGGTGTTCCCCTTGCTTAGAGCATTGTTCAACCGGGATACCTTTAGATTGATCCGCTTCGTTTTGAAGCTTCGCAAACAGTTAAAGAAACAGAAAGAAACGTCATCAACGACACAAGGAGATAAAACATGAGTACAAAAGATTCGCTGAAGGAATTGATGAACCAGATGGAAGGATTCATCTCTACCAAGACAGTTGTAGGTGAGCCCATCCAGATGGGAGATATGACGATCCTTCCCCTGGTGGATGTAAGCCTGGGCGTGGGAGCCGGTTCCCGTGAAAAGGAAAAGTACGGCGCTCTCGGCGGCGGTATGGGTGCTAAGATGTCTCCCAGTGCCGTTCTGGTGGTCAAAGAAGGCAGCGTCCGCATGGTCAGCATCAAGAATTCCGACGTAGTTTCCAAGGTCATGGACATGGTCCCTGACGTGATCGATAAGATCACCGGAAAGAATAAGGAAGAGGATGAACTGGTCAAGGAAGCAGTCAAGGATCAGGAAAAGGATAAAAAAGAAGAATGATCATGACGATCTGAAGGGTTTCCCTTCAGATCGTTTTGTATGAGAAAGACAGGAAGTGACAGACATGATCAGAAAGATTGTCAATGGAATGATCTATACCGGTGAGGGCAAGGAGCCCTTCCTCGGTGGTGTTGAGATAAAAGAAGGAAAGATCCTGCGTGTTTTCAAGGGACCTTCCCGGGATGAAGGAAAAGATGTGATCGATGCAAAGGGACGTGCAGTAACGCCCGGTTTTGTGGACATCCACCGTCATCATGATATGGCAGCGCTGTATGATCCGGAATTCGGAAAGATCGAGCTGGCCCAGGGCATTACAACGGCTATCGGAGGCAACTGCGGTCTGGGTGGATTCCCCAATGATCCTGCCTGGATCAAGGAGCAGATGGACTATATCGAGCCGGTCATGGGCCGCGCTCCTTTAGATACCGCCATCCATTCCTTCCCTGAGTATCTGGATGCACTGGAGGCAAAGGGACTTCCTCTGAATGTAGGCATGCTGGTGGGAGCCGGTGCGGTGACCATGGCTGTCAAGGGCTTTGATCCCAGACCCTATACCGATGAGGAGCGAAAAAAGGCAGCCGCTATGGTAGCAGATGCCATGCAGCATGGTGCGGTAGGACTTTCCTTTGGTATCATGTATGTACCGGAAGCCTATCTGTCTTTCGAAGATCGTGTCGCTCTGGCAGCAGAGTGCGGTAAGTACGGCGGTACCGTCTGCACTCATATCCGCGGTGAGGGAGATTCTCTGGTAGCTTCCGTGGAGGAAGTCATCGCCATCTGTAAGGAGGCCAAGGTACCTCTGAACATCAGCCACTTTAAAGTGACCGGTGTGCGCAACTGGGGCAAAGGCATCAATGAAGCTATCAAGAAGATCGAAGAGGCAAGAGCAGAAGGTCAGATAGTCACCTGTGATGCCTATCCTTATAACGGCGGCGCGACCACAGCTATGAGTCTGATCCCGCCCAGTGTCATCGAAGGAAAGCCCATTTCCTTCCTTGGAACGGAAGAGGGCGGTAAGAAGCTGGAGGAAGAGATCTACAAGCTCCAGCCCAACTGGGACAACATGGTAGAGTCCATCGGCTGGGAGAGAGTCGTGATCGGTTCTGTCACTCTGGAGAAGAATCGTATCTATTCCGGAAGAAATGTAGAAGAGATCGCAAAGGAAATGGGCGAGACCGATCCTTCTGCCTGGTTTGGACGCTTTGTAGCGGAAGAAGAGGGTAAGATCGGTATCATCATCATGAGCATGAGTCAGGATGATGTGGACCAGGTATTGCAGCTTCCCTATGCAGCGATCATTTCCGACAGCCTTTACGGCGGTGGAGATAATCCTCATCCCAGACTGTACGGTTCCTTCCCCCGTATCCTTAGAGAATATGTCAAGGAACGTAAGGTCATGAGTCTGGAGGAAGCCATCCGTAAGATGACGCTTGCACCGGCAGAGCGTATGGGATTGAAGGGCAAAGGACTTTTGAAAGAAGGATGCGATGCCGATATCAATATCTTCGATCTGGAAAAGGTGGAAGATAAGGCAACCTTCGTCAATTCCAGACAGCTGGCCAAGGGTATCGATATGACCCTGATCGGTGGAGAGATCGTCGCAGAGGATTCTGTGATGAAGGATGACGTCCGTTTCGGAACACTTTTCCGCAAGGAGATCAGCAACTAATAAAGCACGACCAATGAGTACAACAAAACGAATCGCAATCTATGGAGGGACCTTTAATCCTCCGCATATGGGCCATGTCACAGCGGCCCTGGGCGTCCAGAAAGAGCTGGAAGCAGATAAACTGATCCTGATGCCGGCATGGCTGTCTCCCGGAAAGATCCAGAAAGAAGGAGATCCGATTCCGGAGGAACGTCTTGAGATGTGCCGTCTTTCTTTTGCATCGGTACCCCGGTGTGAAGTGAGCGATATCGAGATCCGCCGTGAAGAGAAGAGCTATACGGCCGATACACTTCTGGAACTTAGAAAGCAGTATCCGGATGCGGAGTTTACCCTGATCGTAGGATCAGACATGCTGGATCATCTTCCCAAGTGGGCCCGGATCGAGACCATCATCAAAGAGTGCAGCTCTCTGGCTATACTGGTCCGCGTGGATGCAGAGCCGGAAGATGTCAGGAAAAGAGCGGAGGAGCTGGAAACACTCCTTGGTGGACACTTCCATGTGCTGGGACATAAAGCCCTGGGCGTCAGTTCCACTGTTGTCAGAGAGAAACTCTTCGAAGAAGAAGGAAGACGTCTGATGGAACCTGCCACGATGGAATACATCTGTTCCAACGGGCTGTATCAGAAAGCCTGATCGGTAGAAACAAAACGATAGAAATAAAATAAGAAGACCTGTTCAAAGCGGTGCAATATTGCAATGCTTTGGACAGGTCTTCTTGTTTTCATTAAACTACCTGGAACAGGAAGAATTTCAGATAGTCAGTTTCGTCTACATTCATGAGGATCGGGTGATCCGGACCCTGCTGTCTGGCCTCGATCTGACGGAGCTGAACGTTGGCATCTCTGGCGGCGGATTCCAGCATGGCTCTGAAGTGAGCCTCGTCAGCAAAGTGAGAACAGGAGGCTGTCGCCAGGTATCCACCGCGGGGAAGCAGCCTCATGGCACGTAGGTTGATCTCTTTATATCCGCGCAGAGCGTTGTCCATGGTACGGCGGCTCTTGGTGAAAGCCGGGGGATCCAAAATGATCATATCGTAGGGATGACCGCCCTTTTCCTCCAGAGAGGGGAGCAGATCGAATACGTCAGCAACCACGAAATCCATACGCTCGTCCAGATGGTTCAGTTCTGCATTGGCTCTTGCCATATCGATGGCGGAAGCGGAAACATCCACAGCGGTTACATGAGCTGCGCCGCCCATCGCAGCGTTCAGAGCGAAGCTGCCGGTATGGGTAAAGCAATCCAGAACGCGCATACCCTTGGCAATACGGGCAACAGCGCGGCGATTGTATTTCTGATCCAGGAAGAAACCGGTCTTCTGACCATTTTCCACATCCACCTTATAATGAACGCCGTTCTCGACGATCTCGGTGATGGGAGATGCGGGAGTCTCCAGACTGGGGATGGGGAACCAGCCCTTACCCTGAGGAATGCCTTCCTTATCACGAAGCGCTACATCGTTTCTTTCAAAGACACCTTTGATCTCCTGACCATCGGCGCGCAGGATCTCTACCAGGGCAGGAAACAGGATGTGCTTGATCTTTTCCATTCCGACAGAAAGGGTCTGGGTTACCAGAAGATCGTGGAAACGATCCACGGTCAGACCGGGGAACTGATCCGCTTCGCCAAAGATGATTCGGCAGCAGTCGATATCATCCTGCATGACGACCTTACGATAGTCCCAGGCATACTGCAGACGGCGGCGCCAGAAGGCTTCGTTGAAGGTATCGTTGGCATTGCGGGAGATCAGACGGACGCGGATCTTGGACTGCTCGGAGAGAAAACCGGTTCCAAGGTAGCGGCCCTTGGTGGAAAGTACATCCACCAGGCAGCCGTTCTCCAGAGGAGTGGCTTCGTTCTCTTCGATGTTCAAGATCTCGGCATCGTATACCCAGGGGTGTCCCTTGACCAGGGAGGCCTCTGCCTTTTTGGTTACGGTAAAGCGAGCATAAGGACGGGTTGTTTTCATAAATTCACCTGTATAGAGACATGTTTTAATGAAAGATCAGATTTTTTTCGGATCGATAGAAGGATTTTTTAAGTAGAAACAGGACCTTCCAAAGATTGGTACATATTGTAGCACATGGAAAAAACGAGGGCAATATCTTGTGTTTTAAGGGAAGGGAGTAGACGGATTTTCCCGTTCCCGGGGAGGGTTTTGGAAGGGCCCCAAACCCCTCAGAGCGCATGAATAGGGCAAAAAAGCCTTGCAAAGGGGGTATCCATGTGGTAAAATGGCGACAAGTGGAGCGAAATGGAGCGAAATGGAATACTGGTGGAAGGAGGTAGACACACATGTTTTTTGGTGAGTTTCATCACACGGTCGATGAAAAAGGACGCATCATTATGCCGGCGAAATATAGAGAACAGCTGGGTGATGTATTTTATATCACGATCGATCTGTGGGGGCAGAGTGAAGAAGCTTGTTTGTGCGTTTACCCCGAAGACAGCTTTCGGACACTTACAGATAAATTAAGGACGATGGCTGCTACCGACCAGGAGACCCGTAAACTCTACCGTAAGTTCTACTCCAGGGTTCAGGATACGTCGACAGATAAACAAGGACGTGTCATGATTCCTCAGGAACTTAGGGACCATGCCAGCCTCGATAAAGATATAGTGCTGGCGGGTCAGGATGACCACATCGAAATTTGGAACCGCGACAAGTGGGAAACCTACAATGAAGATGTTGAGTTCTTTAAATCGAGCAAGCTGGCTGAAGAATTAAGAGCTAGTGGGATCTGATTAAACTGTGGTGAGTGTGACAGAACATGGAGTTCGTACATGTGCCCGTTTTGAAGAATGAAACAATTCAAGGATTGAACATTGATCCTTCCGGAACGTACGTAGACGGTACGTTTGGTGGAGGCGGTCATGCCGGAGAAGTCATCAGCCGTTTAAACGGGAACGGCCGCTTTATCGGTATCGACCAGGACGCGGATGCCGTAGAAAATGGCCGTACCAAGCTGGGAACATATAAAGATAAAAATACCCAGCTGGTACGGGATAATTTTTCTAACATTCGAAACATTCTTGCTGACTTGAACATCGAGTCAGTCAATGGTATACTTATCGATATTGGCGTCTCATCGTACCAGCTGGATGAAGGGGAGCGTGGCTTCTCTTATATGCAGGATGCAAAGCTGGATATGCGTATGGACCAGAGACAAGAGCTGACAGCAGCAAAGATCGTTGCAGAGTACTCGGAACAGGAACTGTTTCGGGTTATTCGTGATTACGGAGAAGACAAATGGGCTTCCCGTATTGCCAAGTTCATTGTCAAGGAGAGGAGTAAAGCTCCCATTGAGACCACTGCCCAGCTGGTAGAGGTCATCAAGGCAGCGATCCCGGCAGGAGCCAGAAAAGATGGCCCCCACCCGGCAAAACGTACTTTCCAGGCCCTGCGTATCGAAGTCAATAATGAACTTGGAATATTGGAACAGTCCATCCGAGACATGGTGGATGCACTGGCTCCCGGCGGGAGACT
Source organism: Bianqueaceae bacterium (assembly GCA_045642205.1). Classification (GTDB taxonomy): domain Bacteria; phylum Bacillota; class Clostridia; order Lachnospirales; family Bianqueaceae; genus RUG760. Next base: position 20,462 of record JAZUIK010000023.1, on the reverse strand, counting down.
CTGTGTCATCACTTTCCATTCCCTGGAGGATCGTATTGTCAAACAGACCTTTAAGAGCCTGGAAAATCCCTGTACCTGCCCGGTGGAATCACCGATCTGTGTCTGCGGCAAGAAGCCTCAGGTAAAGATCATTACTCGTAAACCCATCGAGCCGTCCGAGGAGGAACTGGAGATGAATCCCCGTTCCCGCAGCTCCAAGCTTCGTGTGGTCGAAAAACTGGATGTGCCTAAGATCAAGGCATATGGAATGAGATAATGTCGAATTACAATCATACTGGTGCTCAGGAACTCTGGGAGGATGACTTCCTGGAGGAATACGAAGAGCAGGCCCCAAGCCGGTTCCGCCGGAGAAGGAACAATAATCCCTCCATCGGACAGGCTGTGGATGCCAACGGACGAAGAGTGAATCCTTATGCAAAGAAGAACTCTTCGGAGAAAAAGACCCGAAGCCGCAGATTGCGAACCCGAAGCAATCGTAAACCGGCGGATTGGGGATTGATCTGGTCGAGAGTCCACTTCTTTTTCTGTGCCTCTCTGATCATGGGAGGATGCCTTCTGGTCATCTTCCAGTACATGCAGGTCTTTGATACGAATAACGAGATCGAAAGACAGCGCGCCCGTCTGGAATCAGCGCAGAACGATAATGCGCTTCTGGCAGCTGCCGCCAGTGGTGAGACCATGAATATGGATACACTGTACAACTATGCGGTCGGTACGCTGGGTATGGTCGAAGCCGGTCCCGAAGATATCATCAAGATCACAGTTCTTAACCAAAGTTATACCACCAGTGCCCTGCCTTCCCAGGATATATCCGAGAGTAAGGTCAGTTATCATTGGTTCAAAAAATAAAAAATTCAGGCTGACAGCGTCGTTGTCAGCCTTATCGTGTTATATGGAGCATGAAAAGAAGGAGGAGAAATGAGTCAGCGTAGAGAAAGATACACGCCTCTGGGACGAGAAATGTTCGTTCTGGCTGCCGTTGTTATTTTAATGATCGCCCTGCTGCTTCGCGTTGTTTATATCAAGGCAGTCCATGGTGCGGATTATCAGGCAGCCGCCGAGTCACAGCAGCTGAATTCCACGGATGTTACGATCCCTGCACTTCGCGGTTCTATTTTGGACCGTCACGGAAATATCCTTGCGGAAAGTACCCGTATCTATAACGTCATCCTGGATTGCCAGGTCCTGATCGAAGCACCGGAAGGAAAGCAGAATTCCACCGTCGATATGCTGGTCGCCACGCTGAAACTGACCTCTGAGGACCAGGTACGCCGCTATATGACATCTGAATATGCGGATTACCGTTATATGAAATTTACCCCCGGTAAAGGTATCTCCGCCGAGCAGATGGCAGAGATCCAGCAGGGTATCGAAGAAGGCAGTGTTGTGGGCGTCTGGTTCGAAGAGGACGAAGCCCGCGTCTATACCAATGACTCTCTGGCAGCCCATCTGATCGGTTTCAACGGCGTATACGGCGTTGAGCAGTACTATGATGACTACCTGACCGGAAGCAGCGGCCGAAAGATGGTCGTCGCCGGATCCGGAGCCAGCTATGTACAGGAATACATCGAAGCACAGGACGGTGATACCCTCACCATGACCATCGACTCCAAGGTCCAGTATATGATCGAGCAGAAAATGGCCATGGGCGTTGAGGCAACGAACGCTGTGCAGGGAGCCTGCATCTTGGTGGAGTGCAACACCGGAGCCATCGTTGCCATGTGTGAGGTTCCTACCTACGATCTGAATAATGTCAATGACCTGAAGGGTGTCAGCACCAAGTGGCTGGAGGAAAACCCCGATAAGTCCGATCCTGATTACTATGCTCAGGTCTGGAACAGTTTCGTTATCTCCTCCACCTATGAGCCCGGTTCCTGCTTTAAGCCCGTCTTCATGTCTTCCGCACTGAACGAAGGTGTTGTTGATGTTAACAGTACCTTCATCTGCAACGGTTTCTATGAAGTCTACGATGCCGAGGTCGGTTGTGCAGGTGGTGAGTGGCACGGACTGGAAAAGCCCAGTGATATCATCGCAAACTCCTGTAACGTCGGTATGACCCAGGTTTCCCTGCTGTTCCCCAAGGTCAAATGGCTCCGCTATCAGGAGGCCTTCGGTCTGGGTACCCTGACCGGTATCGATATTGCCGGTGAGGCCGGTGATAACCGTTCCCTGATCTACGTAAGCGAAGAAGAAGCAGCCCGTCTTGGTACCGGTAATGCCATCAACTTCTTCGAAAAAGCGACCACAGCCTTCGGTCAGGGATTCAGAATGACACCTATCCAGCTGATCTGTGCCTTCAACGCCGTTATCAATGGCGGTGAGTACTTAAGACCCTACGTCGTCAGCCAGATCACCGATGCCAACGGAAATATCGTTGAGACCAGAACCAAAGAGATCCTTCGCTACACCATCGATTCGACGATCTCTGCGGAGCTGAGAAAATACACGGAACGAGTGGTACGTGAAGGTACCGGTATGAACTGTCTTGTCCCCGGTTACAACATCGGCGGAAAGACCGGTACTGCAGAGAAATCCAACGAGAATGGTGGATACGAGGAAGGTAAGTACGTAGTGTCCTTTATGTCCTTCACTCCCGTTGAGAGCCCTGAATATCTGATGCTGGTTATCCTGGATGAGACCGATAAGAACTCTTCTGCACAGGTGGCACATCTGGCAGGACAGATCTGGGAGGAGATCCTTCCCGAACTCGGTATGTATCCCGATCCTACCGTCACTCAGGAAGCAGTATCCCCGAGCCTGTACGATATCAATACCAATACCTACTGGACATCGCCCTTCGATGACGATGATGACGATGCCGGTGAACAATAATGGAACGTGTGCGGACACCGATCCGATGCAAAAAAATGGCTGCAATGATGCAGTCCGATGGGCATTGGATAGGAAAAGTCCGCACTTTTCCGTATCTATATAGAAACAGAAAGGTGAGTGTGCGTAATGAAAGTAATCGATCTGTTAAAGAATATTCCCTTTGAAGTTTTGCAGGAGGGAAATGCTAAGTGGCAGGAGAGAGAGATCACATCTTTGATCTACGATTCCAGAAAGATCGTTGAAGGCAGCTGTTTTGCCTGTGAGAACGGTACCGTGTATGACGGGATCGATTTCCTGGATATGGCAGGAGAGAAGGGAGCCGTTTTGGCTGTGATGGATAAACAGCCCAAGCAGTTTCCTGCCGGTGTGACTATGGTCAAGGTTCCCGAGATCATGGCAACGGAGTCCCAGATGGCTTCCAACTTCTATGCATCGGCACTGACTATGGCAAATAAAGAGCCTATCCGTATGATCGGTATGACCGGTACCAACGGTAAGACCACCACCAGTACATTGATGCATCACATTTTCATGGAAAACTCCCATGTCCCCGGACTGGTCGGTACCAACGAGAACCGCATCGGCTCCGAGCATGAGGCAGCCACGCATACCACTCCCTATCCTTTTGATCTGTATCCTTTGTTTGACCGGATGAAACAGGCCGATGTGGATACCATCATCATGGAGGTTTCCTCCCATGCTTTGGATCAGCACCGCGTCGAGAAGGTCCACTATCATCTGGGAATGTTTACCAACCTCTCGGAGGATCATCTGGATTATCACAAGACCATGGAGGCTTATCTGGAGGCTAAGTGCAAACTGTTCTTCCAGAGCGACATGGGTCTGATCAACGGAGATGATGCCGCCGCAGGAAAGATCCTCTCTACCAAGGCATGTCCCTTCTATACCTATGGTATCGGTGAGGGAAATGACTATCGTGCGGAAAACGTACAGATGGACGAGAATGGTCTGGAATATGACTGGACATTAAAGGGAGAGATCTTAGAGCACATCAGCTATCCGGTTCCCGGAAGATTTAATGTATACAATACCCTTTTGGCAGCTTCTGCCTGCCATCTCTCCGGAATCCCTGCGAAGAAGATCGCTGCTTCTTTGAATATCCAGGAGACCGTGGTTGCCGGACGTTTTGAGACCTTCCGTTCCAAGGACGGTGTCATTGCGGTGGTGGACTATGCCCATACACCGGATGGATTGGAGAATGTCCTGACTACCGCCAGAGAGTTTGCAAAGGGCAGAGTGCTCTGTGTCTTTGGATGCGGCGGAGACAGAGATCCTATCAAGCGTCCCATCATGGGCCGCATTGCAGGTAAACTGTCCGATTTCTGTATCCTGACCTCCGATAATCCCCGTACAGAAGATCCGGAGAAGATCCTGGATCAGGTGGAAGTGGGAACCAAGGAGACCGGATGTGAATATATCCGCATCGAAGATCGTCGCAGTGCCATCGCCAGAGCCATCGAGATGGCTGAGCCTTCGGATATCATCATGGTTGCCGGTAAAGGCCATGAGGACTATCAGATCATCGGACGAGTCAAGCATCATCTGGATGATCGTGAAGAGGTCAAGGCTGCATTGGAAAAGAGAGCCTGCAAGTAAGTCCACAATCAAAAAGAAAAGAAGAGAATAAGAAAAATATGGAAGTCTTAAGTGCCAAGACATTATCCGGTTTCTGCCAGGGAATGCTGGTTGGAAACGGCGATGTCATGATCAGTAAGGTAGTCCGCGATTCCAGAGAAACGGACAGAAGTTCTTTGTTCGTAGCCATCAAGGGAGAGAGAATGGATGGTCACAGCTTTATCGGATCTGTTCTGGAAAAGGGCTGTGGAGCGATCCTTTCTCAGGAACCTGTTGAGAAGGTATGCCCGAATGGGATCCCGGAGGATTCCTGTGTGATCCTGGTGGAGGATACCATCAAGGCACTGGGAATGATCGCCAGAGAGTACAAAAGACAGTTTACAAAGAAGGAGATGCCCCTGAAAACCGTCGGTGTTACCGGCAGTGTGGGAAAGACCTCCTGTAAAGATATGATCGCAGCAGCTCTTTCCGGAGGCAGAAAGACCCTGAAGACCCAGGGAAACTTCAATAACCACATCGGTGTACCGCTGACACTTCTGAACCTGGATCAAGAGACGGAACTGGCAGTCATCGAAATGGGTATGAACCACTTTGGAGAGATCGACTACGCCGCCTCCCTGGCCATACCGGATATGGGAGTCATCACGAACGTGGGAACCGCCCATATCGAGATGTTGGGATCCAGAGAAGGGATCCGCAAGGCAAAACTGGAGATGGTCCCCCACTTAACGGAAGGTCCCCTTTTGATCAACGGAGATGATGATATGCTCCGTGAAGTGAAGGATTCTCTGGGAATCGCTGTCGAGACCTTTGGCTTTGATGAGGGTAACGACGGACAGATCCTTACGGCTGAACCTACCGAGGACGGAAGGATGCATATGGTCCTTTGCTATAAGGATGAGACCTATGATCTGATCATGAATACCATGGGTCGCCATATGGCCTATAATGTGATCCCTGCGATCATGTGTGCCAAGCATTTTGGCCTGAGTAAGGAAGAGATCCTGAAAGGACTGGACTCTTACGTGGCAACACCCCATCGTCTTGCGAGACTGAAGGTGGGCAGCATGGTCATGATCGATGATACCTATAATGCGAATCCCATATCCATGATGGCGGCCATCGATGCGGTATCGGGTATTCCCGGTGAGGCCAGAAGAGTGGCTGTTCTGGGTGATATGTTCGAACTGGGTGAGTTTGCCCGTGAGGGACATTACCAGGTGGGTGAACATATCGCGACGATCAACAGAGAAGGTCAGACAGCTCCCATCCGTGTCCTGATCACCGTGGGCGAGGAGGCAAAAGCCATCGAGCAGGGTGTCAAAGACCATCAGGAAGGGGCTTTGGTAGAGTGTTATCACTTTGCTGACAAGGAGGCCCTGTTGAAAAATGCTTTGTCTATTCTGAAAGAGAATGATATAATACTTCTTAAGGCTTCGCACGGGATGATGTTTTCTGATATTCCCGAAAAGATCGAAGCGCTTTTATAAACGGGAGATAACAATGAATATTTTTCAATATGCGCTGCCTGCCCTGGGTGGCTTTGCAGCATCCGTTGTACTGGGATATATCCTGATCCCCATGCTGCACCGACTGAAGTTCGGTCAGTATATCCGTGAAGAGGGCCCCGAGGCTCATAAGAAAAAAGCAGGCACACCCACAATGGGCGGCGTAGTCTTTCTGCTTGCCTTCGTGATCGGCTCCTTATTCGGACTCAAGGCGTATCCTCAGTTCTATATCGTGGTCGTTATGACCTTTGCTATGGGCATTGTGGGCATGCTGGATGACCTGTTGAAGATCGTCTTCAAGCACAATGAAGGTCTGAAGCCCTGGCAGAAATTCGGTCTGCAGTTTATTGCAGCCTGCGGCTTTGCTTACTATCTCTATGCTAACGGTTATGGCACTGCCATTACTTTCCATCTGATCAACAAGACCGTAGATCTGGGATTCTTCTACTATATCTTAGTGGTGTTTGCCCTTCTGGGACTGGACAACGGTACCAACTTTACCGACGGTCTGGATGGACTTTGCTCCACCATTACCTTAGTCATCTCCATCTTTCTGGTGGTGGCTGCGGGAGTTCTCGGAAAGAACGAACTGCAGATCCCTGCAGCTTCCTTAGCCGGTGCCCTGGCAGGTTTCCTGGTCTTCAATGCTTATCCCGCCAAGGTATTCATGGGTGATACCGGTGCACTGGCACTGGGCGGTTTCGTAGGCAGTATGGCTTTCCTTTTGAATATGCCCTTTATGCTGCTGATCTTCGGATTTATCTATGTTCTGGAGGTCGTATCCGTCATCCTTCAGGTCGGATACTTCAAACTGACCCACGGAAAGAGACTGTTCAAGATGGCTCCGATCCATCATCATTTCGAATTGCTGGGATGGCATGAGACCCGTGTGGTAGCCATGTTCTCCATCGTTACGGCAGTCCTTTGTGTCATTTCTTTAGTGATCCTGGCATAAAGAAGCCGTCAAATCCTGCGAAAGGACTGACTTAAAAGTTATGGAACTGACCAATAAAAAAGTGCTGATCATCGGACTGGCTATGAGCGGTATCGGTGCAGCAAACCTGTGCCTTGCGCACGGTGCTTCTGTCACCATCAGCGACGGAAAAAAGGAAGAGCAGCTGAGTGAGCAGCTCTCTCATTTATCCACCGGCTATGAGATCGCAAAGATCTTTGGACGTGCGCCGAAGATCGAAGAGGTGCTGGAGCAGGATATCGTGGTACTGAGTCCTGCGGTTCCGGCCGATCTGCCTTTCCTGGAAGAGGCAAGAAATAAAGGCGTTAAGGTCTGGGGAGAGATCGAGCTGGCACAGCGCTATGCAAAAGCTCCCATCGTAGGCATTACCGGAACCAACGGTAAGACCACCACCACGACCTTGGTAGGTGAGATCTTAAAGGCATGGAAAAAGGGTTCCATGGCAGCCGGAAATATCGGCGTTGCCTTTACCGGTGTCGCAGAGACCATTCCTGCAGATGCCATGGTCGCATTGGAACTTTCCAGTTTCCAGCTGGAGACCATCGAGTCACTGAAACCCTGTGTATCGGCGATCCTGAACTTTACACCGGATCATCTGAACCGCCACCATACCTACGAAAATTATGTGGCAGCCAAGTGCCGTATCTTCGAGTTCCAGACAAAGGAAGATTCCTGTGTGCTCAACTATGATGATCCTCAGGTAAGAGAAAAGGGTCAGGAACTGGAAAAGAAAGAAAACGGTCCCACTGTCTGCTGGTTCTCCCACACCAAGAAGACTCCGAATGGTGTCTGGTGTGAAAACGGGACCATGCTGGCAGACATCGAGGGAGAGACCATCGAGGTCGTGAAGATCGACGAGATGAAGATCTTCGGTGCCCACAATGAAGAGAATGCTATGGCAGCCGTGCTTTGCTGTATCCGTGCCGGCGTGCCCATGGATATCATCCGTGAAGAAGTAAAGAGATTCCGCGGCGTTGCCCACCGTATCGAAGATGTGGGAACCGTTAACGGAGTTACCTATTATAACGATTCCAAGGGAACCAATCCCGATGCAGCCATCAAGGGCCTTCTGGCTATGAAGACCAAGCAGACCGTATTGATCGGCGGTGGCTACGACAAGGGAACTCCCTATGAGGAATGGTGTCAGCTGTTCCCCGGCCGTGTCAGAGAGCTGGTGCTCATCGGACAGACCGCAGACGACATCGAAGCCTGTGCGATCCGCTGCGGATTTAACAAGGACCAGATCTATCGCGCCGAGACCTTCCAGGAGGCTATTTCTGAATGTGCAGGCGCTGCACTTCCCGGTGACAGTGTCCTTCTGTCTCCTGCCTGTGCAAGCTGGGGAATGTTCGATAACTATGAGCAGCGTGGTGACATCTTCCGAGAGACAGTGAAGCAGATGATGCAAGCTGCCAGGAAATAATGATAGAAAAGAGACAACATCGATAAGAAAGGAGGAGCTCAATGGCGAGAAATACCAACCGTGATCGATCCAGAAATGCACGCAATCAGCAGCAGTACGATGAGACCATGGGAAGCAACCATTTTGAAGGAAGATTCCAGTCCCTCTACAGCGGCACCCAGGAAATGGATGATGAGTTTTCTACCGGATATGGCCGTGATCGAAAGAAAAAGAGATCCTCTTCCAATCAGTCATCGAGACAGAGATCGAATTCCAAAAACCGTAGAAATGATGACCGCAGAGCAGACAGCCGCGATATGAACGGCCGCAATATGCAGAGCCGCAATATGAGGCAGGATCCCTATGCGAGAGGAAACTACGACCGTGCTCGTTACGATCAGGAATATGCCGATTTCTTTAATGAAGACCGTGGTGGTCGAAACCCCAGAGACGCCCGTCAGGGAAATCGTTCCAGACAGGGAAACGGACGTCCTTCTGAGTTTCAGGAAATGCGCAATGCCTTCGGTAGTTCTCTGTCCATCTTAGGAAAGAGGACCGGAGCTCTTCTGAAAAAAGCCAACGGTGATCCCGAGAAGCAAAGACGCTTCAGACTGCCGGAGAGAAATGAAAGCAATTTCACTTTGCTCGCATCGGTCATCCTGCTTCTGGTCGTCGGTATCGTTATGGTTACCAGCTCCAGCTATTACTATGCTTATTATTCCATGGGCGACAGCCTGTACTTCTTCCGTCGTCAGATCATCTGGACTTTGATCAGTATCGTTGCTATGGTCCTGGTATCCAGAGTTCCTCTGACATGGATACGAGGTCTGGCCTTCCCCATCTACCTGTTCTCCATTTTGTGTAATATCCTGGTATTCTTCATCGGTACCGAGGTAAACGGTTCCACGCGCTGGCTGGGTGTGGGATCTCTGTCCTTCCAGCCTGCTGAGTTGTCCAAACTGGCTGTGGCGATCTATATCTCCAAGCTGGTCGATGATTTCAAGGATCAGATGGGTAAGCGAAGGACCTTCTTTATCGTCTTCGCAGCTGTTCTGATCCCCACCGGTCTGGTTGCTTATCAGAACCTGTCTTCCGGTATCATCGTTGCGGCCATCGGTGTCATCATCATGTTCATCGGCGGTGCAAGGATCAAACACTTCATCATGATCATCGGTCCCGTCTTTGGTGCAGCTGCCTTGCTGGTTATCTTGCCGCTGATCGTGGATGTCTCTACGATGGGCGGTCCCTTAGGTAACTTCCTTCGAGAGTTTGCTTATCGAAGCAGCCGAGTATCTGCGTGGCTGGATCCCTTTGCGGATTCCATGGGCGACGGATATCAGACGGTCCAGGCACTTTACGCCGTAGGATCCGGCGGCTTCTTCGGACGAGGACTGGGACACAGTATCCAGAAACTTGGATACATCCCCTTTGCTTACAATGACATTATCTTCGCAGTTATCTGTGAGGAACTGGGAATCTTCGGAGCCGGTATCGTTATGCTGCTCTTCGGTGTCTTTACCTGGAACGGTGTTAAGATCTCTCTGAATTCCCCTAACCGCTATACTATGCTGTTGACTATCGGTCTGACGGGTCAGATCGCGCTGCAGGCAGTACTGAATGTTGCGGTTAATACCAACTCCATGCCGGCAACGGGAATCTCACTTCCCTTTATCAGTTATGGAGGTTCGTCCATGCTATTTCTGATGGCCTCGGTTGGCCTGATATTGAATATATCCACATACGGAGCAGCGGAGAGGAAGAAACAGGCCCTGGCAGCGCAAGCCCAGGTGCAAGTTGATCCCGGTTCACTGCCCGGAAAGGAGGGTGTATGAGCGAGAGCGACAGTTCCAGAGATCTGAATCCCGTTACGGACTTCTTTGAGTCTGAGGAGGCAGAAGATCTGGGCACCGCCTTTAAGATCGAGACACCTACAGAAGAGATCGAAGCGGAAAAGACAGCCGAAGATCTGGAGGCCTTTTTCGAACGTACAGACAGAGAAAGAGTCGAGCGTCAAACCACAGAGTACCAAAGAGGATTTTCGTCTGCGGTACCTATGGAGCCTAAAGGAAACGGAAAGATCCTGACGGTGGAGGGACGCTTCAAGAAAGCAAAAAATGTGTTCTCCGGAAGTGAACATCTGAAGGCATGGGGATTGGTGCTGGCACTGATCCTGGCAGCGTTCCTTCTGCTGAACAGTAGTATCTTTAATCTGAAATCCTACGAGATCCGGGGTAATGAGCGTGTAGCTGATCAGACGATCCTGGTGGATCTTGGTCTGAAAGAAGGAACTAATCTGTTCCGCTACGCTATTAGTCATCTGAACGCTCATCCGGTGGTAGACCCCAGACTTTCCACGGTGGATGTCTACTTCGAGTGGCCCAGTAAGGTCCGCATCGTTGTCGAAGAAAGTACCACCATCGGATATGTCTATTTCCAGGGAACATACCTCTGTATCGACCGAAAGGGACAGGTAGCGAATACCACCTCTTCCATGGATGAGGATCTTCCCTTGATCGTCGGACTGACCGTAGGAAGTTTCAATATCGGAGAGTGTCTGAATACAGACGATGTCCTTCGATATGATGCGGTGGTGGCTGTAGGAACCGCCATCAGAAAATATGATCTTCAGACCACGGTCAACGAGATCAACGTCCGAGTTCTGGACGATATCGTCCTGCAGACAGACAAGATGGAGATCCGTGTCGGAACCATTACCGACGTAGAACGTAAGATCTCTGTCGTGGCAGGCGTTCTGGATATGAAGGACATCCCCAGCGGTGTCATCCATATCGAGGACATGAATTCTCAGATCTTTATCGAGCCTTTTGACTCCTACGTGGAGGAGGGCAGTCCTCAGGATACCATCGGTATCGATGATCCGGATGCCTTCTTTAAGGAACAGGAAGAGAAAAAGGACGATGATTAAGCAGTTTCATAGGGGCGGAAATCCTTAAGATTCCCCGCTTCCGGTGAAAAAATGCTTGATTTCTGGGAACAAAACAATTATAGTGTTTCTATCATTACTATCCCAAAGTGTATACGTGCATAATAGATAATTACTTGGGTAATTTCGACGAGGAGGGCAACCACCATGAGTGAATTCGAAGGACTGCAGGATGTACTTACATCTGCAAAGATTACTGTCGTTGGTGTAGGTGGCGGCGGAAACAACGCTGTTGAGCGCATGATCGAGGACGGACTTGAGGGTGCGGATTTCCTTACTATCAATACAGATAAACAGGTACTTGCAAAAGGCAAGGCTGACAATAAGATCGTTATCGGCGAAAAGCTGACCAAGGGTCTGGGCGCAGGCGCTAACCCCGAGATCGGTGCAAAGGCTGCTCGTGAGAGCGAAGAAGATATCAGAAGAGCCCTGGATGGCTGCGATATGGTCTTCATTACCGCAGGTATGGGCGGCGGAACCGGTACCGGTGCAGCTCCCATCGTTGCAGGTGTTGCAAAGAGCATGGGTATCCTGACCGTTGGTGTCGTTACCAAGCCCTTCCGTTTCGAAGGTGCTCGCAGAATGCGCAGCGCTATGGCTGGTATCGAAGAACTGAGCCAGAACGTTGATACTCTGATCACTATTTCCAATGATAAGCTGCTGGATGTCGCTGACAAGAAGACCACCATGGTGGAAGCATTCCACATGGCAGATGAAGTCCTTCGTCAGGGCGTTCAGGGTATTTCCGATCTGATCTATCGTCCCGGTATGATCAACCTGGACTTCGCAGATGTCCGCACCATCATGCAGGACAAGGGCCTTGCACATATGGGTATCGGCCGTGCAAAGGGTGAGGATAAGGCACGCAAGGCTGCTGAGCAGGCTATCGCTTCTCCCCTGATGGATACTCAGATCAACGGCGCTAAGGGCGTTCTGGTCAACGTCTGCGGCGGTCTGGATATGACTCTGTACGAGTTCGATGCTGTTTCCGATTACATCAGCTCTCTGGTCGATGAGGAAGCACAGATCATCGTTGGTACCACCACCGATGAGACCCTGAACGACGAGCTGATCGTTACCGTTATCGCTACCGATTTCGGAACCGCTCCCACCAAGAAGGCTGCTGCTCCCAGACATGATGACGAAGATCATGCTGTTGAGCTGACCTCCACTGAGTTCAAGGCATCTCCGGTCGTATCCGCTGAAGCTGCTACTCAGAATGCATATCAGGGCAATGCTTTCCGCACTCCTGCGCAGCAGTCCCCGATGTATACCACCTATGAGAATCCGGAGAACACCGACGATGTTCCGATCGATATTCCCGGCTTCCTTCAGAGAAAGCGCAGGGGCTAACACTGACAATCAGCGGTCTGCGAAAGCAGGCCGCTATCATTTTGTTGAAAGGATAGATCCTTTATTATGAGAAAAGCCGTCAAGTTCGGAGGCAGCTCCTTAGCAGATGCTGATCAGATCCGTAAGGTTATCGATATCATTCAGGCAGATCCTGCCAGAATGTATGTAGTTCCCTCTGCTCCCGGAAAGCGTTTCAAGGGAGATGTCAAGGTTACGGATATGTTGATCCGCTGCTACGAGATCCAGAAGCGTGATGTGGATGAGGCACATGCCTACTTCCATCACATTGAAGCGCGTTACGATGAGATCATCCAGGGATTGGGTATCGATTTTTCTCTGGACGATGAATTCAGAGAGATCCAGAGCGATATCGATGAGGGTATCAGTGAAGAGTATCTTGTCAGCCGTGGAGAGTTCCTGAACGGAAAGATCCTGGCTGCAGCTCTTGGCTACCGCTTTATCGATCCCGCTGAGTATATCGTGTTCGATGCGCACGGCAATTATGATGAAAAACTGACCATGGAAGCCTTCTACGATGTAGATGTATCCGAGCGTTTTGTTATGCCCGGTTTCTATGGTGCTGCGACCAATGGCCGCGTCAAGACCTTCTCCCGCGGCGGCAGCGATATTACCGGTTCCATCGTATCCAAGGCCATGAAGGTCGATGTCTACGAGAACTGGACCGATGTCAGTGGCTTTTTGGCAGCGGATCCCCGTATCATCGACAATCCCTTCGGAATCAAGGAAGTCAGCTACTCTGAGCTGAGAGAGCTCTCTTACATGGGAGCCAGCGTCTTCCACGAGGAAGCCATCTTCCCTGCCCGCTCCGAGGGCATTCCGATCAACATCCGCAACACCAATCGTCCTCAGGATGAGGGCTCCTGGATCGTTCCGGATAATAAGATCACCGAAGCACATTGCTTTGTTACGGGAATTACCGGAAAGACCGGCTTCACCGCTCTTTCCTTTGAAAAGGATATCGGATCTGACCGCCTGGGCTTTGGCCGTAAGGTGCTGCAGGTCTTCGAGGAGTCTGTTGTCAATGTAGAGCACGTTCCTTCCAGTATCGGAACCATGACCGTCGTGGTAGACGATAAGGAACTGGAGGGTAAGGAGGAGAATATCCTTCGTCGTATCCGCAGAGAGATCGACCCTTACAATATCAATATCGAGCACAACCTGGCACTGGTCGCTATCGTCGGCGCCAAGATGCAGGGTGCTATCGGTTCCGGTGCTGCCGTTTTCCAGGTACTGGCAGATGCCGGCGTCAATGTCCGTCTGTCCATCCAGGGCATCAACGAGATCTCCATCGTTGTCGGTATCGCAGAGGATGATTTTGAGACCTCTGTGAGAGCTCTGTATGAGTATGCGGAACGCTGCAACGAACAGAAAAGTCTTATCCCCGAAGAGTAAGTTGTAACACAATTGTTACAAACTGTAACATGTTTGTTTCATAAACGACTGGAAAAAACGACATTGCTGTGGTAAAATACAGTAATTATCAGAAGAGGAGGAACTACCGTGGTCTCTAATCAAATTCTTCAATCCACTATTGAAGGTCTTAAATCGATCACCAAAAAGGAACTGACGGTCCTTGAACCGGAGGGCGATCTGTTAGCTACAACCGAGAGCCTGAAAACAGCCAGAGAGATCACTATCCCCGCGGGTAATTTTGAGGATGGTGCAGCCTTTAACGGCCATCTGTTCTACAAGATCATCGGAAACGGTGAGGTGGAGTACGTTCTTGCTGTCAAGGGCATCACGGAAGATGCCGCTACTTTGGCAAAGATCGCCGTTTTCCAGCTCCAGGGACTGATGGTAGCCTACAGAGAGCGCTACGATAAGGACAACTTTATCAAGATGCTGCTTCTGGATAATCTTCTTCTGGTGGACATCTACATGCGTGCCAAGAAGCTGCATATCGATAACAACATTCCCCGTGTCGTCTATCTGATCGAATCCGATAACGACAAGGATGTGAATGACTCCGTCATCGATATCATCCGTGGAATCTATCCCACTAAGAATAAGGATTTCATCACCGCAGTGGACGAAAAGAATATCATCCTGGTCAAGGATGTCAGTGGTGACAGCTCCAGAGCTGCACTGGAGAAGACAGCTATGACCATCAGTGATATGCTTGCCAGCGAGGCAATGGGCAAGGTCCGCATCTCCATCGGTTCGGTTGTCTCCGATCTGAAGGATATCTCCCGCTCCTACAAGGAAGCCAACATGGCCCTTGAGGTCGGAAAGATCTTCTATGAAGAGAAGTATGTCATCAACTACAACCGTCTGGGTATCGGCCGTCTGATCCATCAGCTGGACATGACCCTCTGCAAGATGTATATCAAGGAGATCTTCAAAGATGTCAAGGTCGACGACTTCGACGAAGAGACCCTGAATACCGTCAACAAGTTCTTTGAGAATTCTCTGAATATCTCCGAGACTTCCAGACAGCTCTATATCCACAGAAATACGCTGGTATACCGTCTGGACAAGCTTCAGAAGACCACGGGACTGGATGTCCGTACCTTCGACGATGCCATCATCTTTAAGATTGCTCTCATGGTGGCAAAGTATATCGATTACAGAGAGAGCAACGGATACAGATAATTATGATTGAATTAAAAAACGTAACGAAGGTCTATGATGGCAAGGTCGTTGGCGTCGAAAATCTCAGTCTGACTATCAATGACGGAGAGTTCGTCTTCGTCGTCGGTGAGAGCGGAAGCGGAAAGAGTACATTACTCAAACTGCTCATGCGCGAATTGACTCCCGATGAAGGTCAGGTCATTATCGACGGTAAGGACATTACCAAACTGCGCCGTTCCAAGATCGCTGCCCTGCGCCGCAAGATGGGTATCGTTTTCCAGGACTATCGCCTGCTTCCCAAGCGTACTGTCTACGATAACGTTGCCTTTGCATTGCAGGTCATCGAGACTGCTCCCAAGAAGATCAAGAAGAGTGTGCCTGCCGCACTGAATCTGGTCGGACTGTCCCACAAGGCAAAGAGTCTGCCCGGTGAGATCTCCGGTGGTGAGCAGCAGAGAACCGCCATTGCCAGAGCGATCGTTAACAATCCGCCCCTGGTAATCGCTGATGAGCCCACGGGAAACCTGGATCCTCGTAATTCCGAGGAGATCATGGAGGTTCTGGAGGCTATCAATCAGAGAGGAACCACCGTTATTATCGCAACTCATGACAGAGCCATCGTTAATGCCATGCAGAAGCGAGTCATCCATTTGGAAAACGGCATTGTTGTCCGTGATTCGGGAGGAGGCTACGACGACGTATGAAGATAACGACAATGGGTCGCTGTATCGGCGACGGATTTAAAAATGTATTCAGAAACGGACTGATGTCCCTGGCATCTGTCGGTACGATCACTGCCTGTCTGATCATCCTTGGCATCGTGTATTGTATCGTTATGAATCTGAGAAGCTTTACCGGCGATCTGGATAAGAATGTCGGTATGGTCGCCTTCCTGAAGAACGGTATTACCGAAGAGGAAGTCAATCAGCTCAGCATCCAGCTCAGCCAGAGAAGTGATATCGCGTCCTATAAATATGTATCAGCCGATGAAGCATGGGCTGAATTTAAGGATGAAATGATCGGTCAGGATGAGATCGGTGAAGATCTCATGGAGGAACTCAATGCCGATAATCCTCTGGCAAATTCCTCTAACTTCGAGATCTATCCCGCCAACGTCAATGATCAGGAAGGTATCGCTACATTCCTGAACGCATCTCCCCTGGTCCGTAAGGTCAACTATTCCGTCAATGCGGCAAGAATGCTGGGTACCATGACCAAATTGGTCACCTACGTCGGCGTTGCCTTGATCGCATTTCTGATCTTTGTTGCGGTCCTGCTGATCTCTAATACGATCCGTATTTCGGTCTATACCAGACGCAATGAGATCAACATCATGAAATATATCGGTGCTACCGACAGCTTCGTCCGTCTTCCCTTTATCGTAGAGGGTATCATGATCGGATTTTTGGGAGCGATCCTTCCGGTAGCCCTGGTCTTCTTTGGATATGATGCATTGGTGAAGGTGATCATCAAGAATTTCAATGCGATCATGTCTCTGTTTACCGTCCTGAGCGTACAGGAGATCATGACCGGTCTTCTGCCTTTGCTCGTCGGTATCAGTATCGTCGTCGGTGTTTTCGGAAGTGCTATCTCCATTCGAAAGTACCTTCGCGTCTGATGAACGGAGGGTGAGTTATGCGTAAGAAAACGAAAAAGATCATCTCCATGACGATCTGTATCCTTCTTGCTCTGGCTATGATCCTTGGCTGTGTCCTTCCCGCCCTGGCAGATGATCTGGGTGAACTGGAGGCACAGGAGAGAGAACTGGAAGAGCAGGAGGCTGAGCAGCAGGCGATCCTGGATGCAACGGAAGAGGAACTTGCTGCTGCACAGGAAGCGTTGGATACAGCGGCAGCAGAGCTGCAGGCACTGGACAATCAGTTGATCGAAGTCGGTAAGCGTATCGCGAACCTGAATACAAAGATCACCGAAAACCAGGCACTTCTGACTGCAACGGAAGCACAGCTGGATGCCCAGAGAGAAGAGCTGAAAGTCTATTACGATCAGTTCAAGGGACGTATCCAGATGATGTATGAGACCAACCAGACCAATTATCTGGAGGTACTCTTAAGTGCCAGCAGTATTGCGGATCTGTTCTCCCGTCTGGAGTATATCAGTGAAGTAGTCAAATACGATAACCAGATCATCTCGGAAATGAACCGTGTTGAAACGGCGATCGTTGAAAGTAAGGAAACGATCCAGCAGGCCAAGACCGAACTGGAAAAGGACAAAGCACAGGAAGAGGTCGAACAGGCAAACCTGGAAGCTCTTCTGGCTCAGAAGCAGATCGAAGTCGATGCATTGAATTCCAATGCACTGGCCATCGCCCTTCTGAAGCAGGAACAGGAAGCCACCATGGCAGAGATTGCCGGACAGCTCCTGGATGTCCGAGTTTCTATCGAAAATGAAGAAGAGCGTATTGCAGAAGAGAGCCGCCTGATCGAAGAACAGCGTCAGCAGGCGATCGCTGCGGAAGAATCCAGACGCCAGCAGGCATTGGAGGAATCCAGACGTCAGCTGGAGGCCCAGCAGCAACAGCAGCAGGCAAGCTCCGGTTCATCGGATGATGACGACGATGACGATGGTGATGACGAGTATTACGAGAGCGCAGATAACGGAGATTCCGGAAGCAGCGGTAGCAGTGGCTACGATGAGAATCTTTTCGGCAACTATGCCAGCGCTGCCGATCGTGCACTGGATTACGGCTGGAGATCCTGGCCCGGTATCGGTGCCGGATGGTTCTACTGGCCTGTCGACTGTTATCTGATCTCTTCTCTGTTTGGACCTCGTATCCATCCTATTACCGGTGATTATTCCAACCACGGTGGTCTGGATATTGCGGCCCAGTACGGTCAGCCTATCTATGCCGGTGCCAGCGGTACCGTCGTTGCATCCGCTGACGGTTGGAACGATGGTTGGGGTAACTATGTCATGATCGATCATGGCAACGGAACCTCCACCCTGTATGCCCACCAGAGCGAAAGAGCCTGTGAAGTAGGCGATTACGTCGAAATGGGACAGGTGATCGGTTATGTCGGATCTACCGGAATGTCCACCGGTCCTCACCTGCATTTTGAGGTGTATATCGGCGGCGGAAGAGTCGACCCCGAGCTTTACTTGTAACAGAATCTGAAATATAAAAGAAAGAGCACATACAATTCCTCTCAACGTCCTCGCCCGGCGGCTAGCCGCTTCGGTCTGCGGATTGTTTTGAGGAAAGTGTATGTGCTCTTTCTTTTATCTTGAGATCAGCAACAAGCGAAAGCCTACAGACGTCTTGTGAAACAATCCGCAGGTCGACTCCGCATAAGAGGATCGGCCGAGGACGTTAAACAAGACCCTGTGGGCTTTCTTGTTTCTTATCATTTTTGTTGGAGAGAAAATCCCTTTATGGTATAATCCTTTTAAAGTACGTTTAAAAAGGAGGAGTCTGCATGGATAGAGCGATCGTGGATCAGTGGTTGAGTGAAGAAGCAAAAATGGCGTTGACGATCGAGCTGGCCGATGAGGTGACCTCCACCAACGATCTTCTGAAGGAAGCAGCGGCAAAGGGGGCCGTTCATGGCAGTGTGCTGGCGGCAGCCATGCAGACCAGAGGCAAAGGCAGAAGAGGAAGAAGCTTCTTCTCCCCGGAGGATACAGGTCTTTATCTCAGTATCCTTTTGCGTCCTTCCATGGAAGCTCAGGATGCTCTGGCAGTGACCACCATGGCAGCGGTGTCCGCAGCAGTGGCGATCGAAAAACTGTTAAAGGAAGTGACAGGCGAATCTCTTTCCTGTCAGATCAAATGGGTCAACGATCTTTTGCTCCGCGAACGAAAGATCGTAGGCATCCTGACAGAAGGAGCTTTTACAGGCGGTAAGATGGTGCCGGACTATCTGGTCATGGGTATCGGATTCAATGTCTGGGAGCCGAAGGAAGGTTTCCCGGAGGAACTGAGAAATATTGCCGGTGCGATCATGCCTTCCGATAAGGAGAAGCAGGGAAGTACTGCGGATAGCAGAGAGGGTGTCAGAGAACAACTCATCGCTCTGTTTTTGAATGAGTTTATCCATACCTGGAATGCCTATGAGGTGACAGGTAAAAGAGAATATATGGACAGCTATAGGGAGAGATCCTGTGTGCTGGGTAAGACGGTGACTTTATTGAATGCGGATCATCTTCCCATGGAGGGAGAACCGCCTGTTAAGGTTGTCGGCATCGGTGATGAAGCCGAGCTGATCGTAGAATATCCGGATGGAAAGAGGAAAAGCCTATCTTCCGGCGAGATCAGCGTCAGAACATAAAATTACAACGTAAAAGAAAGGACGGAGCAGACTATGGCTTTGATTCATGCAAACTTTTTCTCCACAGCACTGGGAATGGAGCGATCGGTGGATGTGATCCTGCCTCAGGAGTTCAATGGTATCGGACAGGGTGGTCAGAGTGCCAAAAAGAAGATCCCTGTCATGTATCTGCTGCATGGAGCTTCCGATGACCAGACCATCTGGCAAAGACGCACCAGTATCGAGCGTTATGCGGTTGCCAAAGGCATTGCGGTGGTCATGCCTGCGACGGACCTTGGTTTTTACTGTGACCAGAAGTACGGATATGATTACTATCAGTACTTTTCAAAAGAACTGCCCGAACTGAAGCTGGAGTTCTACCCCATGATCTCCGATAAGAGAGAAGATACCATCGTTGCCGGTCTGTCCATGGGCGGATTTGGTGCCTTCAAACTGGGAATCAACTGTCCTGAGCGCTTTGGCTATGCCGCCAGTCTTTCCGGTCTGCTGGATCCTGTCTGGGAGTATGAAAACAGAGATCGATTCACCATGCATGAGAATAACTTCGGTACTATGGAAGAGTTAAAGGGTTCCATCAATGACCTGCCCTGCATGCTGGAAAAGCAGATCGAAAAGGGAGTGAAACTGCCTGATTTCTTCATGGCAGTGGGAACCGAAGATTTCCTCTATACCCCCAATGTATTGTTCAGAGATAAGTTTAAGGATAAGGTCAATCTGACCTACTTCGAAGAGCCCGGTACCCATGAGTGGGGCTTCTGGGATCGCAATATCCAGCGCGTGTTAAATTGGCTGCCTCTGGAAAATGATGGCAGTGTGATGAGAGTCTGAGAAAGGGAGGTAATGAACCATGGCATTAATGGAAGTTAAGTTTTACGCAAAGACCCTGGGTATGTGCACCAGCTGCTATGTGATCCTTCCTCAGAAAAGTCACGGCATCGGTGTTGATGGCGCGGAGACTGTCAGAGAAAAGTATCCG
>JAZUIK010000022.1:0-8336 GCA_045642205.1 Bianqueaceae bacterium | reverse complement strand
GTTGGTATGGCGGGCAATGTCGCTCTCCAGGAACTTCAGAGGAGGATTCTGGATAACACCCTTGTAATCGAAGCCGCCGATCTCCACTTCGCCCA
The DNA here is from genome assembly GCA_045642205.1 of Bianqueaceae bacterium. Classification (GTDB taxonomy): domain Bacteria; phylum Bacillota; class Clostridia; order Lachnospirales; family Bianqueaceae; genus RUG760. The sequence continues at coordinate 8,241 of JAZUIK010000022.1, read as the reverse complement.
GCTGAGGATGCTGGAAAGTCTCCCAGCACTTGAAGCCTTCACCGTCATTATTTTCATCCAGCCACTTCAGACGTGCTTTTACCAGAGCGAGCTGTTCTTCGTCCGTCTTGATCTTGTTGGGAAGAGTGTGGGGCATACCGGCTCTTTCGTCCAGATCCCAGCATTCACAGGTGAAATTCAGAACGCCCATGCCAAAGTGACAGAAATCATCGCAAAGACCAAGGATATCACCGGGAATGGAGCCCATGTAGTCATCCTTGACATTCCAGCAGACATAACCGGTCTCTTTGATTGCCATCTCACCGATGGCTTTATAGCGATCCATATCTTCACGATTGGCTTCCTTAGCACTCTTGTATCCCGGAGGATAGAGGTACTGTCCACCCATGGTGTGGAAATGGAGAATGGTACAAAGGTTCTTATGAGCCTCCATAAAGTCGGCAATGGCCTTGGACTCGATGTTGGAAAGAGCGTAGCTTCCGGCACCGCGCTGTCTGTTCTCAGGAGCCCAGGAGATGGGGAAATTACGGTTCAGATCATTGCCATACAGTGAAGGTGCAGACTGGATCTCTTCCAGAGGATCAAATTCCAGGATCTCACCTTCGGAATACACATTGTAGAAGGTACCTTCCACTTCATCGGGAAGACGTTTGATCATCAGACGGGGATCTTCCTCGGATACCTTGAAAGCACCGCAGGGATCTTTGATACGCATCTGGCGGATGACACCGTCACCATCCAGATCCTTGGGCTGCAGTCCGGGCATGACCTGTTCGAAGGGGTACATCATGGGAACGGAGCGCAGCATGGTGGGAGTGGTCAGATACAGCTCGGAACCGTCGGGAGAAATGCGAGGTACGCAGTATACGGTATATTTCTTCAGAAGCTCTGCGATCTTGGGATCCTTCAGATTGGTGAAGATGGTGTCCAGGAAATACATGGCAGCCACGTTGCCGGTTACCTCACCGGCGTGGATGTTGCCGGTAACGGCAAAACCGGGTTTATCGGAAAAATCGCCGGTGGAAAGATCGGTGATCTCGATCATCCAGATGCTGCGTCCCTCATGGGTGGTTGCCAGAGAGGACATGCGGCAGTAGTCAGGATGGTCCTTGACATAACCGGTGAGAACATCGGTGATGTCCTGATATTTGAAAAAGTGATTATAAGTTCCTGTTACTTTCATAGTAGTTCTTCTTTTGTGCTAGAGGGTGGGACAATGGGACAGGATCAGCCAAGGGTGATCTCACAGCAGGCTTTGCCGGCTCTGGGAGCGGAGGCCTGAAGGGTGATGGTGGTGCCGGCAGGAGCGGTGACCACATAGGTGAGATGACGGGAGGTAGGTGCATGATTGAAGGTCTGGGCACCGGCAGCACCGTATCCGGTAGCTACGCCGGAGAAGCCCTCCAGATGACCGACTTCCTGCTCCTTCTTTCCACTGACGATCTCGGCACCGTCTAAGGTAACCTTGACAGGGCGGGCAATACCTAAGGTCTTTGCCTCGTTCATTGCACAGGTGGGAAGGTATCCAAGATTCATCAGGACAGCCTCCACCTTGTAGGTGTTGTCGGAAACCTTTTCGGTCTTGATCTTATCAAAAGCCAGACGGGGAAGGGTCTTCATAGCACGGAGCATGAAGCGGGTATGCTTCTGGACTTCCTGAAGAAGGAAAGCAGACGGAGGATTCTGCATGACATGTTTGTAATCCAATCCGCCGATCTCGATCTCACCAAGCTGAGGATGAGTGAAAGGAGTCCAGGGCATATAGCCATCACCGTTATTGTTTTCGTCGTTCCACTTTAAGACGTCGATAAAGGTCTTGATACGCTCTTCTTCAGGAACGTTCATGGGACGAGGCCAGGTCATATGGTGGCCGCTTCTCTCTTCCAGATCCCAGCACTCACAGGTGAAATCCACGATGCCCAGTGCATAGCTGACGAAGTCGTCAAAGGCACCGACGATACCCATGGAACCGGCAGCAGCACCGACATAGTCATCGATCAGGTTCAGAGCGGGATAACCGGATTCTTCGGTTGCCATCTTACCGAGCGCCTTGAAACGTTCGATATCGGCTCTGTCAGCATCCTTGGCATGCTTGAATCCCGGAGGATAGAGGTACTGTCCGCCGCAGGTGTGGAAGTTCAGAAGGGCACACAGATTTTTGTGAGAATACATATAATCAGCCATGGCCTTGGTCTCCGGATTGGAGAGAGCATAGCTTCCTGCACCGCGCTGTTTGTTTTCGGGCAGCCAGTTCATGGGGAAATTACGGTTAAAGTCGTTGCCGAACTTAGAGGGAGCATCCTTGATCTCTTCCAGAGGATCATATTCACAGATGAGACCTTCGGAATAGACATTGTAGAAGGGGCCTTCCGTGTCATCGGGAAGACGCTTGATCATGACTCTGGGATCATCGGGAGACAGTTTAAATCCACCGTTGGGATCCTTGACTCTCATCTGACGGATGACACCGTCACCGTCTACGTCGGCGGGAGAAAGGCCGGGCATGGGCTGCTCAAAGGGATAGAAGCGGTCCACGCTGCGCAGGACCTCAGGGGTGGTGAGATAATACTCCGCACCATCCACAGCGATACGGGGCACCATGTAGACGGTAAAGTTGGAAAGGAGCCAGTCGACTTCCTTTTCATCTTTATTGGTCAGCAGGTAATCGAGAAAGTAAACGGTACACATGGTTCCGGTTACTTCTCCGGCATGGATGTTGGCATTGACGCCCCAGGCGGGCTTGTCAGCGAAATCACCGGTGGCAAGTTTGGTGACAGACATCAGCCACTGCTCTTTTCCGGTGGGGGTGGTCACATTGGATTCCAGCTTACAGTAATCGGGGTATCTGGTGGCAAAATCCTTCAGGACAGCCGTCAGCTCGTCATACTTGTAATAGTGGTCATAGGTATAGGTGGTCTTCATTTTCTCCTCCTAATTGAACAAAGGATATTAGAAATATTGTAATTCGCTTTAGAGGGTGTGTCCACAGATTTCTTACATATATATGTAAATCTTTTGCGGAAAAAGATTTGCGAATAAGAGGAAAGAGGACTACAATGTCATGGATCCCAAATGAAACGGAGGAGAGACAATGCCTTTACCGAATGACCCTGTTATGCTGCTCAGTGTAGTCAACACACAGCTGAGAGATCAGTACAGTTCTCTGGAAGATCTGGCAGACGCACATGATACCGAAGTGAAAGCCATCATCGATAAACTGCAGACCATCGGCTACACCTACAGCAAAGCACAGAATCAGTTTGTTTAACAACAGGATGTGACTTGTTCAGATAGCCTTATTTCAGGCGTTTGTCCATGGAAGGTTTCGCGGTTTTTTCCTTGAAAGCCCACGGGCAATCCTGTAAAATATATATGTGTCATGATGTCTGTGTATGGAAATGCATATGCATACACATGTTTTCAGGCACGAAAGATCCTTTTGGATTATATGAAACCGAAATCATATAAGGAGAATACGACCATGATCAATTGGAATAATCTGGATACGCTGGCTTCCTACAAAGCACTGGAAGCACTGAAGAATAAGGTTGTTCTTCAGGAAGTAATGAGCGGAGAAACAGGAGCAGAAAGAGCTAAGAACTATACTGTTCCCATGGCTGCTGAGATGGCTTACAACTATGCAGCAAAGGAAGTAGACTGTGAGGTTCTGGAAGCTTTAAAGGCTCTCGCTGAGGAAGCACAGCTTGTCGAGAAGTTTGAAGCACTCTATAACGGTGAAGTGATCAACACCGGAGAAAAGAGACTGGTCCTGCATCATATGACCCGCGGTCAGCTCGGCGAGAGCGTTGTAGCTGATGGCGTTGATAAGAGAGCTTTCTATACCGAGCAGCAGGCTAAGATCGCTGAGTTTGCAAACAAAGTACATAATGGTGAGATCGTTAATGCAGCCGGTGAGAAGTTCACCACCGTTGTTCAGATCGGTATCGGCGGAAGTGACCTTGGTCCTCGCGCTATGTATCTGGCTCTGGAGAACTGGGCTAAGACTGTCGGCACCTTCAAGATGGAAGCAAAGTTCATCAGCAACGTCGACCCTGATGATGCCGCAGCTGTTTTAAGAGCTACCGATGTAGCACACGCTATCTTCGTTCTGGTATCCAAGTCCGGAACCACCCTGGAGACCCTGACCAATGAGTCCTTCGTTAAGGATGCTTTGAAGAAGGCTGGTCTGGATCCTGCAAAGCATATGATCGCTGTTACCTCCGAGACTTCTCCTCTGGCTAAGAGCGATGACTATCTGGCAGCATTCTTTATGGATGATTATATCGGCGGACGTTTCTCTTCCACCTCTGCTGTTGGCGGCGCTGTACTGTCTCTGGCATTTGGTCCTGAGGTATTTGCACGCTTCCTGAACGGTGCAGCTGAGGAAGATAAGCTTTCTACCAACAAGAATATTCTGGAGAACCCCGCACTGCTGGATGCCCTGATCGGTGTCTATGAGCGTAATGTACAGGGCTATCCCGCAACTGCTGTTCTGCCTTACTCTCAGGCACTGAGCCGTTTCCCTGCTCATCTGCAGCAGCTGGATATGGAATCCAACGGTAAGTCTGTTAACCGTTTCAACGGCGAGATCAACTATGTTACCGGTCCTGTTATCTTCGGTGAGCCCGGAACCAACGGCCAGCACAGCTTCTATCAGCTCCTGCATCAGGGAACTGATAAGACTCCTCTGCAGTTTGTCGGCTTCAAGAACAGTCAGATCGGCTCTGATGTCGATATTCAGGGAAGCACTTCTCAGCAGAAGCTCTGCGCGAACGTTGCTGCACAGATCGTTGCTTTTGCCTGTGGCAAGAAGGATGAGAATCCCAACAAGAACTTCGAGGGTGGACGTCCTTCCTCCATCATTATCGGTAAGCAGCTGACTCCTGAAGCATTGGGTGCTCTGCTCGCTCACTTCGAGAACAAGGTTATGTTCCAGGGATTCTGCTGGAACGTCAACAGCTTTGACCAGGAAGGCGTTCAGCTTGGTAAGGTCCTGGCAAAGAAGGTCCTGGCTCATGAGACAGATGGTGCTCTGAAGGTTTACAGCGACCTGTTTGAAATCTAAAATCATTCTATTACAATAAGAAAGTCCTTGATGGATTCTTTCTCAACGTCCTCGGCATAGCTGCCTGCGGATTGTTTCGAAAGGAAGCCATCAAGGGCTTTCTTTGTTTCTGAAGATTTTACATTACACCAGAGGCTGTAAACAGAGCCTATCTAGGAGAGCCAGATGTGGATGCATTAAAAGAGCCCGAAGGTCTCCTTTCGAAACAATCCGCAGGCACCATAGGTGCCGAGGACGTTGAGAAAGGACCCTTCGGGCTCTTGTTATTGACATCTATCAGATCTCGTTGCCGGCCTTGTAACCCGTGCGGATCGCAGAAGCAATGTCTGCGGTTCTCTCGCCACTGCAATCACCTGCAAGGATAACGGGACAGGTAATACCTTCCGTATTGAAGATATTCTTCTTGCTTCCGAGAGCATTGACGATGGTATCAGCCTTGATCTCGATAGCAGTATTGTCCTTGGTATTGACAGCGTAGATCACATTGTCCTTGATATGGTCGACCTTGGTGCTTGTCAGCTGCTCGACACCGTGAGCGGCAAAATCAGCCATGATGATGGGAAGGATGGTGCCGGATTCCTGTGCAGCGATCTTGTCCAGCATTTCTACGATAGAAACGGACAGACCTTCGTTAGCCAGGTATTCAGCGGTCTCGGTTCCGACCAGACCACCACCCAGAACAACCGTCTTACCTTCAGCCTTAGCGGTTCCGTCAAGGATATCCCAGCTGGAAACCACATTGCTGTTTTCAACGCTCATGGGAAGATCCATGTTGTGAGCACCGACAGCCACGATGCAGGCATCGAAACCGTTGATGGTCTCAGGAGTAGCTTCTGTATTCAGTTTGATGGTAACGCCCAGAGTGGGAAGGATCTTCTCGAAGTATTCTACGCTGCGGAGGATCTCAGCTTTTCTCGGAGGAACAGCAGCGATCAGGATCTGTCCGCCCAGCTGCTCAGCCTTTTCGAAGACGGTAACTTCATGGCCGCGCTTAGCAGCAACACGAGCAGCCTCCAGACCGGCAAGACCGCCGCCGATGATGGCGACTTTCTTCTTAGTGTCGGCATCCTTGATGAAGATGGTAGCTTCATCACCGTTTTCAGCATTCAGGACACAGGAGATATAGCGGCGTCCCTGAATGGCATCGACGCATCCCTTGTTGCAGTTCAGACACTCACGGATGCACTCGCCGGAAGCAGCCTTGTTAGCGATATCAGGATCAGCCAGCAGAGAACGACCGTAACCGATCATGTCGGCGTCACCGTCGGCAAGGATCTTTTCGCCGGCTTCAATGGTGATCACACGGCCAACCGTAGCCACGGGAACACCAACCGTAGCCTTAACGCGTCTTGCCACGGGAAGCGTCCAGTTATAGGAAATGGAACCCATGGGAGGAATGGTATCGGCCATGTTTCCGGTATGGTTTGCCTGAGCGACCTGGATCATATCGATGCCGGTCTCTTCAAGGATCTTTGCGAAAGCAACAGCCTCATCTTCCTTCAGACCGCCCTTACCGCGGAAGGAACCATCTTCATTGACGGTAACAACGGGAAGCTTATATTCAACAGCCAGTCCGGGAGCGGCTTCTTTAATAGCAGCAACAACTTCCAGAGCATAGCGGATACGGTTTTCGAAGGATCCGCCGTAGGCATCATTTCGGTGGTTCAGGATATCGGAGCAAAGAGAACCAAGCAGACGATCGCCATGGACTTCGATCGCATCGATTCCTGCCTTGGCAGCCTTTTCAGCAGCGGAAGCGATGCTTGCTTTGATCTGAGCGAGCTGCTCGGGAGTAGCCTCGTTGACATAGTTCTGCATGTCATGATGCAGCTTAGCATAGGCTTCCTTGGTAACCTTATCAGCCTCTGCCATCTTTGCGGCAGCTTCTTCCATGTTGCCTGCTTCCTTTGCCTTAGCAGCGGCCTGACGGGCCATACCTGCCATCATGATCATGCGGCCCACACCGGGAACATCATACTCAGGATGGAAGATCTGCAGGGCGACCTTGGCATCATACTTATGAAGGGTATCAGCCAGCAGCTTGAAGTTTTCGATCTGAGCATCATCATAGAGCTTGGGAGTGGGAGAAGCAGTACGTACGGGAGCAACATCTCCGATAACAATATAGCTGACTCCACCTTTAGCCAGTCTCTCGTAGAAGGCAAGAGAACGCTGGCCGATAGAACCGTCTCTTTCTTCATAGCCGGTGGTCAGCGGAGGGAACATGATACGATTTTTTAATGTCATAGGGCCTACCTGGATAGGCTGCAACAACAAGTTTGCTTTCATCTTATTAAACTCCTTTCAAAAGGTAACTTTATTATAGCATTGAGAGAAACTATGGGTAAAGAGACACAGAAGCGGAAGTGTCGCTTTTTCTTCTTCTCCATCCTTGCATTAGAGCGAAAAAAAGAGTATATTCAAAAGTAATATAGGATTCGTATTGTCTGCCTTTATAAGGTTGGATGGATAGATCCAAAATTAAACAGTATAGGAGTTGTTAACATGTATCAGGATGAGTATGCACGTTGGCTGGCTGCAGATCTGGAAGATGCCGATCTGAACCCCGAGCTGGCAAAGATCCAGGGAAATGACGACGAGATCAAGGACCGTTTTGCAGTATCTCTTGCATTCGGTACCGCAGGTCTTCGTGGTGTTCTTGGCGCAGGAACCAACCGTATGAATATCTGGGTCGTACGTCAGGCAACACAGGGTCTGGCAAACTGGGTCAAGACTCAGGGTGGAAACCAGACGGTTGCTGTCAGCTATGACAGCCGTATCAAGAGCGATGTTTTTGCTAAGACCGCTGCCGGTGTTCTGGCTGCTAATGGAATCAAGGTCCGCATCTATGATGCCCTGATGCCTGTTCCCGCTCTTTCTTTTGCTACCCGTTACTACGAGTGCAATGCCGGTATCATGGTTACCGCTTCTCATAACCCTGCAAAGTATAATGGCTACAAGGCTTATGGCCCCGATGGATGCCAGATGACCGATGACGCTGCTGCCATTGTTTACGATGAGATCCAGAAGACCGATATCCTGACCGGTGCAAAATATATGTCCTTCGCTGAAGGTGTTGAGTGCGGCATGATCCGTTTCTGCGGTGATGACTGTAAGGCTGCTTTCTATGCTGCTATCGAGTCCCGTCAGGTTCGTCCGGGTCTGTGCAAGACTGC
>JAZUIK010000021.1:0-2257 GCA_045642205.1 Bianqueaceae bacterium | reverse complement strand
CGACGCTACGAAAGAGGTAAGGTAATGTATCCTCTTAAGGTAGTCGGCGACACAGACCGAAGAGGTACTGAGGTAACATTCCTGCCGGACCCAGAGATCTTCGAAGAGACCGTTTTCGATTTTGCTGTATTAAAGCAGCGCCTTCGAGAAATGGCCTTCTTAACAAAGAACCTTAGAATTGTACTTTATGATTTAAGAGAAGAGAAACCACAGACACTGACCTTCCACTACGAAGGTGGTATCATGGAGTACGTTCAGTATCTGAATAAACAGAAAGAAGCCCTCTATCCTGAGATCATTTACTGTGAAGGACAGAAAGGCAATGTCTACGTAGAAGTAGCTTTACAGCACAACGATTCCTACAATGAAGGCGTTTACAGCTTTGTAAATAATATCACCACACCAGAAGGTGGAACCCATCTTGCTGGTTTTAGAAGTGCTTTAACCAAGACATTTAATGATTATGCCAGAAATAACAAGCTCCTTAAGGACAATGAACAGAATCTTCTCGGGGAAGATATCCGAGAGGGTCTGGTTGCCATCATCAGCATCAAGATTCCTGAGCCTCAGTTTGAAGGACAGACCAAGCAGAAACTTGGCAACTCCGAGGCCAGAGGTGCGGTTGACAGCGTAGTAAGCGAACAGCTTACCTATTTCCTGGAGCAGAATCCACATGTAGCGAAACTGATCTGTGAGAAGGCGATCCTGGCCCAGAGAGCCAGAGAGGCAGCGAGAAAAGCCCGTGACCTGACCCGCAGAAAGTCTGCATTAGATGGAATGAGCCTTCCGGGCAAGCTGGCTGATTGTTCTGATAAAAACCCTGCTAACTGCGAGATCTACATCGTAGAGGGTGATTCTGCGGGCGGCTCCGCTAAGACAGCAAGAAGCCGTGCGACTCAGGCGATTCTTCCTCTTCGAGGAAAGATTCTTAATGTAGAGAAGGCAAGACTGGATAAGATTCTTGTCAATAACGAGATCCGTGCCATGATCACTGCCTTTGGTACCGGTATCCATGAAGATTTCGATATCAGCAAGCTGAGATATCACAAGATCATCATCATGACCGATGCCGACGTTGACGGTGCTCACATTGCGACCCTGCTCCTTACCTTCTTCTATCGCTTTATGCCGGAACTGATCAAACAGGGCTATGTATACCTGGCTCAGCCACCGCTTTATAAGGTGGAGAAGTCCAAGAAGGTATGGTATGCCTACAGTGATGAAGAACTGAACAAGATTCTCACTGAGATCGGTCGTGACGGCAATAACAAGATTCAGCGTTACAAAGGATTGGGTGAGATGGATGCTTCCCAGCTCTGGGAGACAACCATGGACCCTGAAAAGCGTATTCTTCTCCGTGTCAACATGGATGAGGAAGCAACTTCTGAGCTGGATCTGACCTTCGATACTCTTATGGGGGACCGCGTGGAACCACGTAGAGAATTCATCGAAGCTAACGCAAAATATGTTCAAAATCTTGATATATAAACAATTCATTTTCTGATCAGTGGATCGGAAATGTCCCTACTGTCCCTACGGCGTTCACTACGTTGTTCACAGGAAAGTCATAGGAGGAAACAATGGACGATAGTAATATTTTTGACAAGATTCAGGAAGTGGATCTGAAGAGTAAGATGGAGACATCTTATATCGATTACGCCATGAGCGTTATCGTGTCCAGAGCACTTCCGGATGTAAGAGACGGTTTAAAGCCGGTACAGCGAAGAATCCTGTACTCTATGATCGAGCTCAACAACGGTCCGGACAAGCCACATCGTAAATGTGCCCGTATCGTTGGTGATACCATGGGTAAGTACCACCCTCATGGCGACAGCTCTATCTATGGAGCGCTGGTTAATCTTGCCCAGGACTGGTCTACAAGATATCCTCTGGTAGACGGTCATGGTAACTTCGGTTCTGTCGATGGCGACGGAGCTGCTGCGATGCGATATACAGAAGCAAGACTCTCCAAGATTTCCATGGAGATGCCCGCCGACATCTATAAAGACACCGTTGATTTCGTACCGAACTTTGACGAGACAGAGAAGGAGCCATCCATCTTGCCATCCCGTTATCCAAACCTCATGGTAAATGGAGCCCAGGGTATCGCGGTAGGTATGGCCACCAACATCCCTCCTCACAATCTGCGGGAAACCATCGACGGCGTGGTTAAGATCATCGATAACCAGGTAAATGAAGACCGGGAAACCAGTATCGACGAGCTCATGGAGATCGTTAAGGGTCCGGACTTTCCAAC